>WFOM01000135.1 GCA_015488075.1 Helicobacteraceae bacterium
ATACTATACACAAAGAGATGAAGTTATAGTATTCATCTCTTTTTTAGGCGAGTAGCTCCAATGGTAGAGCGCCGGATTCCAAATCCGATGGTTGGGGGTTCGAGTCCCTCCTCGCCTGCCATTTATATATTTTAAAATTAAATATTTTTGGTTTTAAAATGTATAAATTATAAATATCTAAGATATAGGGAATATTATGGATTTTGCCAAAATTATAAGAGATGCGAAAACTGAACTTGCAAAAGTTATTTTTCCGACCAAAACACAGGTAAGACAGGCTTATATTTCTGTTATAGTTGTTGTTGCCGCAGTCTCTGCATTTTTGGCACTTGTAGATTTGGTAATGTCTTCAGTAGTTTCATCTATACTTGGTTAAGGGAAAAATATGGCGCACGAGTGGTATTCTATTCAAACATACGGCAGTGACAGAGCTGTAAAAGAGGCTATACTCAATTTGGTAAAAGAGTATGGACTTGAAGACAAGATAACAGATGTGGTTGTTCCGACTGAAGATGTTATAGAAGTAAAAGACGGTAAAAAAAAGGTAAGTGAAAGATCTCTTTACAGCGGTTATGTTTTTGCCAGAATTGATTTGGATACTAACATACAGCATATGATACAAAGACTTCCAAAAGTTTCCGGTTTTATCGGTGAAGGTAACAAACCTACACCGCTTAGCGAAAGTGATATCCGGGTTATTTTGGACAAAGTTCAAAACAAAGCCGCACCAAAACCTAAAGTTTACTACGAAAAAGGTGAGATGGTTCGTATCATTGACGGGCCGTTTGCAAACTTTACGGCAACCGTTGATGAGTATGATATGGAACACGGAACCCTTAAACTAAATGTTTCTATTTTTGGAAGAGCTACTCCTGTTGACATATCTTATACTCAGGTAGAAAAAATAATTTAACTTAATTTCAACACAAAGGAAGAACATGGCAAAAAAAGTTATGGACTACATAAAGCTTCAGATAGAGGCTGGAAAAGCTAACCCTGCACCACCGGTTGGACCTGCTCTAGGGCAGAGAGGTGTAAATATAATGGAGTTTTGCAAAGCTTTTAATGAAAAGACAAAAGATAAAATGGGATTTAAACTTCCTGTTATTATCACTGTTTACAATGACAGAAGCTTTAGCTTTATAGTAAAACAGCCACCTGCTTCAGAGCTTATCATGAAAGCAGCAGGTCTTAAAAAAGGTAGTGACAACCCGCTTAAAAACAAAGTAGGTAAAATCACTAAAGCGCAACTTATGGATATAGTCGAGCAAAAAATAGCCGACTTAAACACCGATGACAAAGATGCGGCAGCCAAAATTATAGCAGGTTCTGCAAGATCAATGGGTGTTGAGATAGTAGACTAAAACTATATTCGCTGACCACGGCGAAACACAAACAAGTGGTAGAATCTAAAAACAAGGATTACGAAATGGCGAAAAAACTAAGTAAAAGATATAAAGAACTACTTGAAAAAATAGAAAAAAAAGCTTACAGTGTAAGTGAAGCAAGCACAAAAGTAAAAGAGCTTCAAAGTGCAAAATTTGATGAAACAGTTGAAATAGCATTAAATCTGAATGTTGATCCAAGACATGCCGATCAGATGATAAGAGGTGCAACAGTTTTACCTCACGGAACAGGTAAAAAAGTTAGAGTTGCAGTATTTGCAAGAGGTGCCAAAGCCGATGAAGCAAAAGAAGCAGGTGCTGATATAGTAGGAACTGATGATTTGGTAGCCTCTATTAAAGAAGGAAACATCGACTTTGATATAGTAGTTGCTGCACCTGATTGTATGGGGCTTGTAGGACAGGTTGGTAGGATACTCGGACCAAAAGGTCTTATGCCAAACCCAAAAACAGGAACCGTAACTCCTGATGTTGCAAAAGCGGTTAAAAATGTAAAAGGCGGTCAGGTTAACTTCCGTGTTGATAAAAAAGGTAACATGCATGCAGGTATAGGTAAAGCAAGTTTTGATGCAAAACAGATCGAAGAAAACCTAAAAGCATTTGTTACTGCCATAAACAAACTAAAACCTGCAAGTTCAAAAGGAAGATATATTAAAAATGCGGCATTAAGCCTAACTATGTCTCCTGCCATAACACTTGATACTCAAGAGTTGTTGGATATAAAATAGTGGGTTTTCCCACTATTTTTTTGAAGATTTTTATTTTAGTATCTTTGGATTCTAAAGTAAAGATTTTCAAACGGTTGCTTTGGAAATCTGGATAATTTGGGCTAAAGATAGCTAGGGGCCTTTGGCTTAAAAGACAACCCTTCTTGAAGTCTTTTGTCCAGAAAGGAGAAATGATGACAAAGGCTAAAAAAGCTGAAGTTTTATCTCAGCTTAAAGAAGCTTTTGCTAACACTACCGCAGTAGTTATATGTGACTACAAAGGTCTTAGTGTTGGTGAGCTTGAAGAGCTAAGAAAGGCTGCTAAAGCAAAAGAAGTAAGTGTTCAGGTTATAAAAAACACACTTGCTAAACTTGCTTTGGAAGAAGCCGGTATGAGTGGTGTTGAGATAAAAGACACAAACATATTTGTTTGGTCTGATGATGTTATCTCAGCTGCCAAAGTTGCTTCTGACTTTGCTAAGAAAAATGACAAATTTGTCATAAAAGCAGGTTACCTTGACAAAGAAGTAGCTGATATTGCTAAGATCGAAGCATTTGCCAAACTTCCTGGAAGAGAAGAACTTCTTGGTATGCTTGCTGCTACCTGGATGGCACCGATTACAAACTTTACTATCGGTCTTGATGCTTTAAGAAAGAAAAAAGAAGAAGAAGGCGAATAAGCCTAAAACAAAATAACCATAGGAGAGAAAATTATGGCAATAACTAAAGAAGATGTTTTAGAATATATATCTGGTCTGTCTGTATTGGAACTATCAGAACTTGTAAAAGAGTTTGAAGAAAAATTCGGTGTTTCTGCTCAACCTGTTGCAGTAGCCGGTGCAGTTGCAGGCGGTGATGCAGGCGGTGCTGAAGAAAAAACCGAGTTTGATGTAGTTCTTACCGATGCAGGTGCTAAGAAAATAGGTGTTATAAAAGTTGTTAGAGCAATAACGGGTCTTGGACTTAAAGAAGCAAAAGATGCTGTTGAAGGTGTTCCTACAACTCTTAAAGAAGGTGTAGACAAAGATACTGCTGAAGATATCAAAAAACAAATCGAAGAAGCAGGTGGAAAAGTAGAGATAAAATAATCTCTGTTTTTATTTGCCCCTTGGGGCAACTTAAGGGCTCTTTTTCAAGTAGATTGTATCTATTTGGGAAAGTGCCCTTTGTCGTTTATAAGTTTACTTATAAACAGCACTCTACTGCATAGTATGCAGGTCATTATTTCACTTACGAGGTTGCCAATGTTAAACTCTTTATATTCTGGAAATCGTTTAAGAGTCGATTTTTCAAAAACTCCAAGACAAATAGATGTTCCTAATCTGCTTCAGCTTCAACAAAGTTCATATGAAAACTTTTTAATGATGGATAAAAAAGACAGAAGTCTTAGTGGTTTAGAACAGGTTTTTAATTCTATCTTTCCTATCCATGATGCACAAAACAGACTTACCATAGAGTATGCGGGATGTGATATACAAAAGCCTAAATACACTGTTAGAGAATGTATGGAAAGAGGCCTTACATACAGTGTAAGCCTGAAAATGAAAACCAGACTAGTTCTTTGGGAGAGAGATGAAAATACCAAAGAAAAACTTGGTGTTAAAGATATAAAAGAGCAGTCTATATTTGTAAGAGATATACCTTTGATGACTGACAGAACATCGTTTATTATAAACGGTGTTGAAAGAGTTGTCGTAAACCAGCTTCATAGATCTCCCGGTGTTATATTTAAAGAGGAAGAATCAACAACAGCCGGAAACAAAATAATATATACAGGGCAAATTATACCTGACAGAGGAAGTTGGCTGTATTTTGAGTATGATCCTAAAGATATACTCTATATGAGAATCAACAAAAGAAGAAAAGTGCCTGTTACCATAATGTTTAGAGCACTCGGATACTCTAAACAGGATATACTCAAACTTTTCTATCCTATACTTAATCTTGAAGTAAAAGATTCAAAATTTACAACCAAATTTTCTCCTGATAATTTCAAAGGAAGACTCTCTTATGATTTGGTTGATTTAGAAGGAAACAAAATCCTTTCAAGCGGTAAAAGACTTTCTTCAAAAAAAGCACAAAAGCTTGTAGAAAGCGGGTTGGAATATGTTGAATATCCTACAGAAATACTGCTTGAGAGATATCTTGCAGAGCCTATAATAGACCCTGAAACAGGTGAAGTTTTGTTTGACACCATGACCAGACTTGATGAAACCAAGCTTAAAAAGATACTTGAGCTTGGCATAACTGAGTTTAAGATAGCAAACGACCTGACTGACGGTGTTGACAGCTCTATTATAAATGCATTTTTAGCTGATGCGGATTCTTTAAAACTTTTAAGACAGACTGAAGATATAGAAGATGAGAACGATTTGGCGGCCATAAGAATATACAAAGTTATGAGACCTGGTGAGCCTGTAACAAAAGAAGCCGCAAAACAGTTTGTAAATCAGCTTTTCTTTGATCCTGAAAGATACGACCTTACAAGAGTCGGTCGTATGAAAATGAATCACAAACTTGACCTTGATATACCGGAATACATAACCGTTTTAACTCATGAGGATATCATAGAGTCGGTAAAATATGTTATAAAAGTTAAAAACGGTAAAGGTCACATAGACGACAGAGACCACCTTGGTAACAGAAGGATAAGATCAATCGGTGAGCTTTTGGCTAACGAGCTTCACTCCGGTCTTGTCAAAATGCAAAAAACCATAAAAGACAAGCTCTCGACTCTAAGCGGTCCTATGGCTGATCTTATGCCACATGACTTGATTAACTCTAAGATGATTACATCAACTGTTATAGAGTTTTTCAGCTCAGGTCAACTCTCACAGTTTATGGACCAGACAAACCCTCTTTCGGAGATAACTCACAAAAGAAGACTTTCAGCCCTTGGTGAAGGTGGTTTGGTTAAAGAAAGAGCAGGATTTGAGGTAAGGGATGTTCACCCTACACATTATGGAAGAATATGTCCTATTGAAACTCCTGAAGGTCAAAACATCGGTCTTATAAATACTCTTGCAACATACTCAAGAGTTAACGAACACGGCTTTATAGAAGCTCCTTACAGAGTGGTAAAAGACGGAAAAGTAACAGATGAGATAGTATATCTGACTGCTACTCAGGAAGAGGGAGTTACCATAGCTGCCGCTTCAAATGAGGTTGATGAAAACGGTAACTTCAAAGAGGAGCTTATAACTGTAAGAAAAGACGGTGAGATACTTCAAAAATCTCCAAAAGAGTGTCAGTATGCAGACCTTTCAAGCTCAATGGTTGTAGGTGTTGCAGCAAGCCTAATTCCGTTTTTGGAACATGATGATGCTAACAGGGCTTTGATGGGTTCAAACATGCAAAGACAGGCTGTTCCTTTGATGAAGTCTCAGGCACCTATGGTTGGAACCGGTCTGGAAAAATTCGTAGCAAGAGATGCATGGGAGTGTGTTAAAGCCAAAAGAGACGGTGTAGTAGAAAAAGTTGATGCAAAACATATATATATACTTGGTAGAGACGGTGATGAGGTTTATATAGATTATTATCCACTGCAAAAAAATCTTAGAACAAACCAAAATACCTCATTTACTCAAAAACCTACAGTAAAAGTAGGTCAAAAAGTAAAAGCCGGAGATATTATAGCTGACGGTCCAAACATGGACAAAGGTGAGTTGGCTCTTGGCATAAATGCCATGGTTGCCTTTATGCCTTGGAACGGTTACAACTTTGAGGATGCTATAGTTGTAAGCGAAAAACTGATCCGTGATGATGTTTTGACTTCACTTCACATATATGAAAAAGAGATAGAAGCAAGAGAACTTAAACACGGTGTAGAAGAGATAACCAGAGATATACCAAATATCAGAGACGAAGATTTGGCACACCTTGATGAGAGCGGTATAGTAAAAGTTGGAACAAGAGTAAAAGGCGGTATGATACTTGTAGGAAAAGTTTCGCCTAAAGGTGAAGTAAAACCTACTCCTGAAGAGAGACTTCTTCGTGCCATATTTGGTGAGAAAGCAGGTCATGTTATAAACAAATCCCTTTATTGTCCGCCGTCAATGGAAGGTGTGGTAGTTGATGTAAAAGTATTTACAAAAAAAGGTTATGACAAAGACAAAAGAGCACTTGAACTTGAAGAGGAAGAAAGACAGCAGTTAGAGAGAGAACACTACGACAGACTTCTTATGATAGACAAAGAGGAGATGTTAAAGATAACAAATCTTTTGACAAAAGCACCTCTTGAAAAAGATGTCAAAATAGGTGACAAATCATACAAAGCAGGTGAGTTTATAGAAGCTGACGATCTAAAAGATGTAAACAGATTTGCTATGAACTCTATTGTAAAATCGTTCAGCGAAGATGTTCAGGATGAATATAATAAAATCAAAAACAACTTCCAAAAACAAAAAAGAGTCTTCAGAGACGAACATGAAGAAAAACTAAACATTCTTGAAAAAGATGACATACTTCCTAACGGTGTTGTTAAAGTTGTAAAAGTTTACATAGCAACAAAAAGAAAGATAAAAGTCGGTGATAAAATGGCAGGTAGACACGGGAACAAAGGTATAGTATCAACCATAGTTCCTGAAGTTGATATGCCATACCTTGAGGATGGAAGAACAGTAGATATAGTTCTAAACCCTCTTGGTGTTCCGTCAAGGATGAACATAGGACAGATCCTTGAGATGCATCTGGGTAGAATAGGAAAAGAGCTTGGTAACCAGTTACAAGAGATATTTGATACCAAAAAAGATGAGTTTGTCAAAGAATTAAGAGCTAAAATGATTGAAATAGCTTCGGTTGCAAAACTTATGAAAGCAAAAGAAACTATCGAAGCTATGAGTGATGAAGAGATTATAGAGTTTGCAAGAGACTGGAGCAAAGGTGTCAAATTTGCTTCACCTATATTTGAAGCTGTAAATCAAGAAGAGTTTGACAAGCTGTATGAACTGGCAAAACTTGATACTGACGGTAAAACCGTGCTTTATGACGGAAGAACAGGCGAGAAGATAAAAGAAAGAGTTAATGTCGGATATATGTATATGCTTAAACTTCATCACCTTGTTGATGAAAAAATACATGCAAGAAGCACTGGACCTTACTCGCTTGTTACTCAACAGCCAGTTGGTGGTAAAGCACTGTTTGGTGGTCAGAGATTTGGTGAGATGGAAGTTTGGGCACTTGAAGCTTATGGTGCTAGTGCAGTGCTTAATGAGATGCTGACAATCAAGTCTGACGATGTGGAAGGAAGGGTTAAAGCTTACAAAGCTATAACAAAAGGTGAACTTGTTCCAGAGCCTGGTATCCCTGAGACATTGTTTGTTTTAACAAAAGAGTTGCAGTCACTTGCACTTAATGTAGAGATTTTTGATGAGGTGGAAGAGGATGAGTAAATTAGTACCGGTAGAGATTTCAGAAGAGAAAAGACCAAAAGATATAAAAATGTTAAAGTTTTCTCTGGCATCGCCAGAGACTATCCTTAGTTGGAGTCACGGTGAGGTTAAAAAACCTGAAACCATAAACTACAGAACACTTAAGCCTGAGAGAGACGGTCTTTTTTGCGCAAAGATTTTTGGTCCTGTAAGGGATTATGAGTGTCTTTGCGGAAAATACAAAAAGATGAGATACAAAGGTGTAGTATGTGAAAAATGCGGTGTTGAAGTTACTACATCTAAAGTAAGAAGAATCAGAATGGGGCATATAGAACTAGTTACCCCTATAGCCCATATATGGTATGTATCATCACTTCCAAGCAGGATAGGAACTCTTCTTGGTGTCAAAATGAAAGACTTGGAAAGAGTTTTATACTATGAAGCATATATAGTAGAAGAGGGTGGTGAAGCTTACTATGACACCGAAGGGAAAACTCCTGTAAAAAAATATGATGTTTTAAACGAAGAACAATACAGAACACTTCACTCAAGATTTGGTGAGCTAGGTTTTAAAGCCAGAATGGGTGGAGAGGTTGTAAGAGATTTGCTTGAAGATATTGACCTGGTTGATCTTTTTAACAGATTAAAAGAAGAGCTTGAAGAAACAAACTCAGAAGCAAAGAAAAAAACTATAGCAAAAAGACTAAAAGTTATCGAGTCATTTTTAAACAGCGGAAACAATCCGGCTTGGATGAT
>WFOM01000136.1 GCA_015488075.1 Helicobacteraceae bacterium
ATTATAGAGTTTTGGAATTTTTACCAAATTTGTAATAACAGAAACATTCTCTTTTAAAGTGTATTTTGCCAGATAAGTTGTATTTTTTTCAAGTTGGACAGATGATTTTGCTACAAGTTCTTTTCCGTTTTCTGTTTTTATAAGATATTTGTTGTTTCCAAGAGATTTTAAAACATCTATGGTGATTAGTTTTATTATGTTTTTTATCTCATTTGGTTTTGTATTTAGATTCAACAATGAAGCAAGAGATGATATGTCTAACATAATTTCCTTGCTTCTTCAAGAATTTTAAATGAGATGTTAAGCTTTGTGTCACTACCCAAGTAGATTGTATCATCTTTGGTTATAAAAGTGATTTCATTTGTATCTTTTCCAAAAGATGACGAATCTTTTAAGATGTTTAAACATACTCCGTTAAGCTCTTTTTTCTTCAACATTCTTTTTGCATTCAAAACACCGTTTTTTTCATCCGTTTCTGCCTTGAATCCTATAACATTTATACCTTCTTTGTCTATATTTGAGAGCATATCTATGTTTTGTTTAAGCTCAAGATTCCAACTCTCTCCTATATCCTCTTTTTTTATTTTTGTATTTTGGGGATATTTCGGTATATAGTCACTAACTGCTGCAGCCATAAAAAGATAAGGCTTCTTTTCTATAAGATGTATATGTTTTTCCTCCATTATGGTAGGTTTAGATAACTTTGGTTTTTTGGCAACTCTTACACTGTCAACAAGGTATTCAAACATCTCATCGGAACTTTCAATATCTATGGTGTGTAACTCTTTTGGAAGATAAATTGGAAATCTGGTTGATATTAGATTTACATCAGCACCTTTTAGATAAAGCGCAAGTGCCAGATTTGAAGCCATTTTACCACTTGAAAAATTTGAGATGTATCTTACTTCATCTATCTTTTCTATCGTTCCCCCGCCGGTTACTACGACTTTTCTGTCACTCCAAAACTCATCTTCAAGCAAAATTCTTGCAGTTTTGTAGAAAATCTCCAAAGGCTCTGCAAGTGCTCCGTCCCCTGTGCTTTTACATGCAAGCTCTTTTATCTGTGTATCTACAAACTCAAAGTTTGCAATTTTAAGCATCTTTATATTTGCCTGTGTTATAGGATGTGTAAGCATATTGGTATTTGCCGCAGGTGCCAGAACTTTTTTTTCATGATATGCAAGTGCCGTTTGTAAAAGAATGTTATCGGCTATCGCATTTGCAAGTTTTGCTATAGTGTTTGCAGTTGCCGGAGCTATCACCATTACATCAGCCCATTTGGCAAAACCTATATGGTTAAAACCACTGCTCCACTCTTCATTTTCATCATCCAAGACTTTATTTGAGCTTATGGTCTCAAATGTAAGAGGGGTAACAAACTTTTTTGCACTTTTTGTCATTATGATTCTTAAATTTGCACCGGCTTTTACAAAAAGTCTTGCAAGCTCGGCTGCCTTGTAAACAGAGATAGAACCTGTTACACCTAAAACTATATTTTTATCTTTTAGCAAATTTTCCATAATTTAGTCTTTTTTAAAAAATTTATAAAAAAAGTTTTCAACAAATTTAAGCGGTGTTCTGCTTATAGCCAAAGATCCTTTTTTAACATCTTTGGTAACTGTTGTTCCAGCGGCAATCATGACATCATCTTCTATATTTACCGGTGCTACAAGCTGTGTATCGCTTCCTATAAAAACATTTTTTCCTATTTTTGTTTTATATTTGTTTTTACCGTCATAGTTGCAGGTGATAGTCCCGGCACCTATATTTGTTCCCCTTTTAATTTCACTGTCGCCAAGATAACTAAGATGACCGGCTTTTACACCGACAAGATTTGATTTTTTTACCTCTACAAAATTTCCTATATGTGTATCTTTCAAGAAAGAATTTGGTCTTAGATGAGCCAAAGGTCCCACATCGGAGTCAACAACCACACTATCTTCTATGATACTGTGGGCTTTTATGTGTGAATTTTCTATCTTGCTTTTGCCGGTGATTCTAACTCCTTGTTCAAGTATGCACTCACCTTCAAATTCAACATCATCTTCTATATATACGGTTTGCGGCAGTTGCATTATAACTCCGGCTGCCAGCCATTTCTCTTTTATCCTGTCTAAGAGTATCTCTTCAGCTTCTGCCAGATCTTTTTTTGAGTTTATGCCTTTAAAATGTTCTTCATCCACAAACAAAGGTTTTATAGTTTTATGTTTGTTTTTTGCAAGCTCTATAATATCTGTGAGATAATATTCCTTTTGTGCATTTTCGTTTGACAAAAGAGGAACAAACTCTTCTAAAACATTTTTGGAAAAGCAGTAAACACCGGCATTTACGGTAGTGGTTTTTAGTTCTTCATCGGTTGCATCTTTTTGCTCTACTATATACTGAACTTCATTGTTTTTTATAATAACCCTTCCGTATCCGGCTGGATTATTTAAGTCAAATATAGACATAACTATATCTGCATCTACCTCCAAAAATGCTTTAAGACTCTGTGTTGTTACAAGAGGCATATCTCCGTTTAAAACCAATACCCTGTCGTATTTTGGTTGTATATTTTTGACTGCTCCACCTGTTCCGGGGTATTTTTCCAAATCCTGCTCTATAAAGTTTATACCCTCGAAAAACTTTTCTACTGTTGATTTTACTTCATCTTTTTGATGTGCCACAACAACGGATATATCATCGGTTATCTTTTTTGCTTCTTTGATTATATAATAAAGCATTGGTTTTGATGCCAGTTCATGCAAAACCTTTGCTTTTTGTGATTTCATTCTTGTGCCTTTTCCTGCGGCAAGTATAACTATACTAATATTTTCCATTTTTTTCCCGATATGATAATTTAAATAGAATTTTACAATTTATTGTATAAAATTACAAAATAAAAGTTTTTTTGTGGTATTATTTAAATAATTTTTTTAAGGTAGAGGTAAATGGATTTAGGAACAGTCATTGGTTTAGTCCTTATTTTGGCACTGCTTTTTGGTGCCATGGCGATGGGTGTGGGGATAGGCCCGTATATAGATATACCTTCTGTTTTAATCGTTTTTGGTGGTTCCATCGGTGCTTTAATGATATCTTTCACACCTGCCCAGATGAAACAGTTTGTAAAAATCTTTATGATAGCCATAAAACCTCCTCAGGAAGACAAACAAGAACTCATAAAAAAACTGGTTGATTTTTCTACAAAAGCAAGAAAAGACGGTATACTGGCACTTGAAGGCGATGTAAACAACGAAACCAATGAGTTTCTAAAAAAAGGGCTCTCTATGGCTATTGACGGGAACGAACCGGATATGATAAGAGAACTTTTAGAGATAGAGATGGAGCAAACATCAGAAAGGCATGCCACGCACGGCTCTATATTTAGCCAGTGGGCGGGACTTGCAGGTGCTATGGGTATGATAGGAACACTTATAGGTCTTGTTGCCATGCTTCTTAACATGTCAGACCCTTCAGCCATTGGTCCTTCAATGGCAGTCGCACTCCTTACTACCATGTATGGTGCCATGATAGGAAATATCTTTGGCGGACCTATAGCCAACATACTCGGTATAAGAGACAAAGACGAAACTTTGGTAAAAACAATGATCATAGAAGGCATCATGTCTATACAGGCAGGTGATGCTCCAAGAGTTTTAGAACAAAAACTGCTTTCTTTCTTGCCTCCTAGCGAGAGAGTAAGCCAGTTTGAATAGTTGGTGAAAAATGGCTAAACAAAAATGTCCCGAGTGTCCGGAATGTTTGCCTGAGTGGCTGGCGGCATTTGGAGACTTGATGTCTCTTCTTCTTTGTTTTTTTGTTTTGCTTTTGTCCATGTCAAGTATGGATGCCAAAAAAGTAAGTGAAGCCATAGGTTCTCTAAGCGGAGCCATGAGTGTTTTAGAAGGCGGAACAAAAACCGAGATATCCAAACAGAGGATTCAGGAATCAACACCTATCCAAAAACAGGATGAAACAAGCGATGCGGTAAACAGAGTTTCTCAGGCAGTTATAGATGCAAACGAGATGATGGAAAAAGGGCATGGGCCAACCATCACACTTGAAGAGGCTGAAGAGGGATTTAAAGTAAGGATTCCTACTGCACTTTTGTTCAAAAAAGGTGATGCAAAAATTGTAAACCAGGATATTATTTTATTTTTAAAAAGACTTGCTTTGATCATAAACGAACTGCCAAACGATTTTGAGATAAATGTTCAAGGACATACCGACAATAAAGATCTTGACAGTTCCTCACCATACAAAGACAACTGGGAACTATCAACCGCAAGAGCGATTTCTGTTGTAAAAGAGCTTATAAAAAACGGAGTAGATCCCAAAAGACTTTCAGCAGCCGGTTTTGCAAACTACAGACCTATAGCAACAAATGCCACCGAAAAAGGAAGAGAGAAAAACAGAAGAGTTGAGATATACTTTTACGGTAAAAAAAGCTCCAACGAAGACAAATTGAAAAAATCTGTTTTGGACAAGGTTAAATCTAAATGATAAAAAAAGTTTTTATACTTTTTTTTATCTTGGGAGCCGTTTTATACGGTGCAGCCGATCCGGTTGTTCCTACTGTAAATCTGAGCCTCTCAGCACCAGATACACCAAAACAGCTTGTAACATCTTTAAATGTCATAATAGTTCTCACACTTCTTTTTTTGGCACCTTCTTTGGTGCTTGTGATGACGACTTTTACAAGGTTTGTCATAGTTTTTGGTTTTTTAAGACAGGCTCTTGGAACACAGCAGACTCCTCCGACACAGGTTCTTGTTTTGCTGGCACTTATACTTACCTTTTTTGTTATGGAGCCTATAGGAACAAAAGCATATAATGATGGCATAAAACCTTATGT
>WFOM01000137.1 GCA_015488075.1 Helicobacteraceae bacterium
GTATTTAATTTGGCAAAAACAGCTTTAAGCGGAAAAGAATCCGCCGCAGCTTCAAAATTTGGTGCCATCATCCTGCAAGGCCCGCACCAGCTTGCCCAAAAGTCAACCACAACAGGCAGATCGCTGTTTGCTATAATGGTGTCAAAATTGTTTTGGTTTAACTCTATCGGATGGGTATCAAGCAGATTGTGTTTGCATTTTCCACAGTTTGCTTTTTTGTAACTCTCTTTTTTTGGAACATTGTTTACACTAAGACAATTCGGACATACAACTTTCATAACAACCTCCTACATTACTACTGCAAATATACTGCCGTTTCTGTATATAAAGAATCTTTTTTTACCCTGTGTTTTTACAGCTTCTTTAAAGTCTTTTAGTGTTTTTATCTCCCGGTTGTCAACCTGTATGATGATATCACCGCTTCTTATACCGAGTAAAACGGCATTTGAATTTTGTTTGATTTTTTTGATGACAACACCGCCTCTTATGTTTTCCTGCATCAGTATGTTTTTCATATTGTCGTTTAGATTGGCTACCACCAGACCTTTATACTCAACCTCACCTTTTGCTATGTAATTTATATCATTGTATGATGCAAGTTTTACATAAGCTGTTCTTTCTTTTTTGTCTCTTATATATTTTATCTTTACAGTATCTCCTGGTTGATATGTGCCTATAATGTTTTTAAGACTGCTTGCACCGTCAACTTTTTTGTCGTTTACACTTATGATAAGATCACCTCTTCTAAGTCCTGCTTTTGCTGCAGGAGTTGATGGTGATATGGCAGTAACCAAAGCTCCGAAATGGTTGTTGTAAAACGAAGCCATATCACTGCTTATGTTTGTTATGGAAACACCAAGAAATCCTCTTTTGTATTCACCTTTTTCTATAAGGATTTTTGCTATTTTTGCCACCATGTTTGAAGGGATGGCAAAACCTATACCTGCACTGCTTCCGCTTCTGGTTACTATAGCAGTGTTTATGCCTATAAGCTCACCGTTAGAGTTAACCAAAGCACCGCCGCTGTTTCCCGGATTTATAGGTGCATCTGTCTGTATAAAATCTTCATATTCTTCAATTCCCATAGAGTTTCTGCCTGTTGCAGAGACTATACCGTGAGTGATGGTTTGTCCTACACCAAAAGGGTTTCCTATTGCAAAAACAACATCGCCGACTTTTACTTTGTCGGAGTCGTAAAAAGTTATAGCATTTAGATTTTTTTTGTCTATCTTTATAACTGCTATGTCTGCTTTTTTGTCTCTTCCTATAATCTTTGCTTCATACTCTTTTTTATCACCGGGAAGTGTTACAAAAACTTTGTCTGCTCCCTCTATAACATGGTTGTTTGTTATGATATAGCCGTCACTTGTTACTATAACACCGCTTCCCAAAGCTCTTTGGATCCTGTCTTGCGGTATAGCATGAGGTATCCCGTGCTCGAAAAATTGTCTGAAAAACGGATCGTTAAATAGCGGGTTGTTGTAGTATGAACCCATCTTTACAACTTTTTGTGTCGATATGTTTACAACAGAGTTTTTAACCGTTTTAAGTATATTGTTATAAGAGAGTATGGTTTCCTTTTTGGATGGATATACTCTTGTTGCACTATTTTTGTCCATGTTAAATTCGACTGCCTGCAAATTGACCAAAAAGAGCATTAAAATAACCGGTATAATTTTTTTCATGACTTTCTCCTGATTGAAAATTTTGTAGAAAAATTCTAAAACTGTTTGGTAACAGATGTGTTAATATTTGGATAATCAACGGTTAACGGAAGAATTATAATAAATATTTGGCAGGATTTTTGGGACTAAAGTGGCTTTAACTCTCTTTTATAAAGTTTTTTATAGGTTCTGCTATACCAAAATCAGGGTATTTGTTAGGTTCCAAAACAAGCTGAGCTACGGTTTTGTTGTCTTCATTGAAGATAAGCGGTGCCAGAAAATTTACAAAAGAGTTTTCTATAGGGTTTTGGATAATCACGATGTTATAGACCTTTATTTTTGATTTTTCGTTCAAATCAAGCAGAGTTTTTGTGGCTATTGGAATCTCAAAAGAATATTCTCTTAAAAGATAAGGGTTTATAAGGGTAAATGATATATGTTTGTTGTTTGTATCTTCTATGGTGACAAACAGTTCGTCTATCTCTTTTGCTTCAATCTGTGTAGTGTTTTCAAACCCTAATATCTGCCCTTTTACATCATATATCATTTTTTACCTTCGTATAATATATTTATCAAAACAAACAAAGTAAGATGTCACTGTTTTGATGTTTTTTAAAAACTCATAGTTTTTGCTACAAAGCTAACAATAAACAAGCTTTTTTCCTTTGTGGATATTATACCACG
>WFOM01000138.1 GCA_015488075.1 Helicobacteraceae bacterium
CGTTTATATCATCTGTCATCACAACAGGCAGTTTCGATTTTTCAGGAAGAAGTTTGTTGCCCGATGTGGCCAGAACCTCTATATACGGTGAGCCTATTAGAGGTTTTTTTATAAGCAGATATGTATAAATGTTTATCCATTTTCTGTTTTGTTTGTTTACACTGAAATATATATCGACATCTCCGCTGTCTTTTAGCTTAATATCATCAACCTGCCCTATTTTAAAACCGGAAAATTTTAAAGGCATGCCTATAGTAATGGCTTCTGCAGAGTTGGTTGTAAGATAATATGTGTATCTTTTTTCAAAAGCACCCTTTGATTCAAGCAGAAAATATCCAAACCATCCAAGACTTATAAACAAAACTATAACAAAAATACCGACAGCAAGTTTCATTTTAGAATATTGCATTCTGCCCTTTCATATCTGTATCTGTTTGAATCAAGGTCAAATACGGTTACTTTTTTTTCAATTATACCATTTAGTTTGTATATTTTTTCAAAAAGTCTGTCTATATCGTTTAAACTGTTGTCTATGCCAAACGGCATTTTTACAACTATACTGTTTTCTTTGCACATAAAAGCTCTTGCCACCATGGCACACAGTATCTCAAAACCGGAACAGCTGTTTTTTCTGAGATTTGATATATGTTTCATACCTAGTTTATCAAGCATCATAACAGCTTCTTTTTCTGCACTTTGTCTCTCTTTTTTTTCATGCACCTCTTTTATGAGTGCGATATTTTCTTTTATATCAAGGTTTGATATAAGCGGTGTATCCTGCGAAATCTCTACACCGTCAAACTCAAACTCCTGCAACTCTTTGTGAGTTTTAAAAAGTTTTACATCAATTGTAGCATTAATGATAACACCTCTATAAAAAAGATAGCTATAAAAAGTTTCACCATACCGTTTAAAACGGAAATCGGAATGGCGGTATAACTGTTAAATGCATTCAGTCCGCTGTAAATCGGGATAACCATAGTTACAAAACCAAATGCCATCCCTTTTAAAACCAAAACAACTATATCTTTTATCTCTACAGATTCAAAGATAAGGTTTTTATATGTCCAAAAATCAAGCCCCATATAAAAAAAACTGAAAACAAAACCGCTTGCTATCATAATTATAGCAAAAAGTGCAGAAAGTGATGTAACACTTACGATGCCGCTTATGATTCTTGGAACAAACAGATAGTCTATAAGATTTATGTTATATTTTTTTAAAGTATTTAGTTCTTTGTTGACTTTCATAACCGCTATTTCGGTATTTACCGCAGTGGATGAGCGAAGAGAGATTAACAAAGCGGTAAAAAACGGTGCAAACTCATCTATACTAAATGTAACTATGATAGAGCCTATCTGACTTTGTAAGTTATACTTTAAAGCCAAAGAGATTATAGCACCTATAACACCGCTTCCAAACAATACCGCCATAAAAACAAACACCGGAAGTATACCTATGGCGGTAAAATATATCTGCTTTACAAGCACCATAATCATTGCCGGGTTATAGCTTTTTGGATAAAAAACATGAAGTATCAACTCAGATACAAAAGATGATGCTTCATATACCGACTTTACTATGTTTATAGTTTTTTGGCCTATATTTTCTATAAAACTCAGCATGAAATAATTTTATCATAATTATCAAAAAACCAGTAAAAAGACATCATAAGACCAGGAGTTTTTATATAGTTTTCATCAAACATAAACTCTTTGGCTTTTTTCACAGGCAGATAAAAAAGCTCAATCTCCTCATCATCTATGCCACCACCCTGACCTGTTTTCATACCGTCATCAACAACGGCAAAAAAAAGGGTCTGTTTTGCTCCGCTAAAACCCACAGATGTATAAAACGAGGTAATTTTTTCTATCATGTTGACATCCACATCATATCCGCACTCTTCAAATATCTCCTCTTTGGCTATCTCCACAAGAGTTTTCTCTTTGTCGACTATACCGGCACAGAGTTCAAAGGTAAATCCCTCTTTTTGGTTTGTATTTACAAATACGGCGGGTCTGAACTGTTTTACAAGCAAAAAAGCATCTTTTGAGGTGTGGTAAAGCAAAACAGCCACACTGTCATGTGCTTTTACGGCTTCCCAGCTTTTTTTCCTGTTTGACTGTGTATAGTTTATCCTTACAGGTTTTATAAACTTTGGATCAATAAGCGGTGTTATCTGGTTTATCTCTATCTTTTTTTCTGTAAACATAACATGTCCTGTCATAAGTAAAATCTTTTTTGAATTCAGTGTTGTTTTTAAGATGAAGCATTAGCGACTCATCATAATTTTTCTTAAGTTTCAAAAATGCTTTTTTTGCTCTTCCTTTTAGTTTTATGGTTGCTACCTGAACTACTCTTAGCGGATTTATGGCTCTTCCGTTTTTATACAGACCAAAATGAAGATGAGGCCCCGTTGAAAGTCCGGTGCTTCCGACATACCCTATAACCTGACCTTTTTTTACATGCTTTCCTCTTCTTATGCCTCTTTTGAATTTTTTCATATGGGCATAAAGTGTAACATATCCGTCGGTGTGTCTTATCTTGACAACATTTCCGTATCCTCTTGAATAAGCCGCATATATAACCCTTCCGCTTCCTGCGGCTCTTATGGGAGTTCCTCTTCTGGCACCGAAATCAACACCGAGATGGGCTCTGTATTTGTGTAAAATAGGGTGCCATCTTCTTAGTGTAAACCTTGATGTAATTCTTGCATTTGGTATAGGTCTACTGAGTAAAAAACCTTCAACCTGTTTTGCCTGTTCATTGTAATATCTTCCGTCATCATTTAGATATACAAAATGTTTTTTTCTTCCAAGCTCAATCACGCTTGCTTTTAACTCAGGCATAGAAAACGGTTTGGAGAGTCTGTATTTTTGCTCATATATCATAGCAAGTTTATCACCTTTTCTCAAATCTGTTTTGAAATTGAGAGAATTTTTGTATGCCTGAACAAAAATAGTGGCGATTTTTTTGGAGTTTGTGGTTTTGATAATGTCATAATAGGGTGAATTGTTTAAACTTAGAACAAAAGCTTTTGTTTTTTTGCTGTAAATTACGGGTATGGTTTCAAATCCGTATCTGCCGTTTTTTTTGTAAATGTGAATCTGGAGCTCATCTGTTACGGGGATTAGTATCTGCTGTATGCTTTTGTCTTTTCCAAAAAGTATCTGATAGTTTACACCGCTTCTTATATCTTCTGTGAGCCTTTGGTCATCTTTGTCAAGGTTGTAATAAAGCTCTTTTTGCGGTAGGCCGAGCCTTTTTAAAAACATAAGATATGTTTCACCGTTTTTATACCTGAAATTTTCCACATAGGAAGCCTGAAGCGATATAAAAAATATTAAAAACAGAATCAGTCTCATATATATCCCAAACAAATTTTTAAATGATATTATCAAAATTTGCCTTAGTTATATATAATCACAATAAAAAAAGTAGGAAAAATGAAAAAATTCTTTTATCTTTTACTCATTATACTGCCGCTAAAGGCTAATTTTATCAAAACAACCATACTCAGTATAGACAACAAAAATAATACCGCAACAGTTAAAATTGATCATATACAAAAAGGTGTAAGCGGTATAGTAGTTCACAAGATAGCAAAAGGCATAGAAGTTATAACAAACAATGCAGAGGTGATAAGCTACGACAAAACATCAAAAATTGCAACACTCAAACTCTCTCCTCATGTTATGTTTGTCTCAAACTCTTTGCCAAATGGAAAATGGAAAGCACAAAAAGGTGATATAGCCATACTTGCTTTTGGTTACCACAGAGGGCTTATAATAGCACCAGATGAAGATAGTTACTATAAAATCAAATCTGCCCTAAAAGGTGAAGCCACGGCACATCCTGATATATTTGCAACATTTTTGTCAACACAGGGACACCCTACACCGTTAAGAAAAGATTTTAAAAAATTTTGCAAAAATCTCACACTCGGACTTTTGTTTTTCAAAATAGAAAAGAATGTATATACAGTTGACTGCATGAGTTTTAAGATACTTAGTGTCTCAGAGTTTCCTTTTGAAACAAAAGAAAAAAAACTTCCGTTTTACTCAAGAGTTCCAAAAATAGAAGCCAACTGGTTTGGAGAGGGAAGTGATGAACTAAGCGATTATGCACCGTATTACTATAAGCTTCTTTTAAAGGAAAACAAAGATAATAAAAAACTTCTTGAAGCCATAAAAAACAGTTCAAACAAAAATGTAAAAAATATTTTGGAGTAATCTCATGATGGATAAAAAACATATAGAGTATTTTGAAAAACTGCTTGAGAAAGAAAATGTCTACAGTGACAAAGCACATCTTATAGCATATTCTTACGATGCAACCAGAAGCAAATTTGAACCTGATGCGGTTTTGTTTCCAAGAGATGAAAAAGATGTAAGCGAAATCCTCAAATACTGCAACGAACACAAGATAGTAATAGTCCCAAGGGGTGCCGGAAGCGGTTTTACAGGTGGAGCACTGCCTGCTAACGGCGGTGTTGTTCTTGCTTTTGAAAAACATATGAACAAAATCCTAGAAATAGATATGAAAAACATGGTGGCAGTCGTTCAGCCTGGAGTAATAAACAAAGACCTGCAAAGAGCGGTTGAGGAAGTGGGACTTTTTTATCCGCCTGATCCTGCAAGTCAGGAATACAGCACCATAGGTGGAAATGTAAGTGAAAATGCAGGTGGAATGAGAGCCGCAAAATACGGCATAACAAAAGATTATGTAATGGCCATAAGAGCGGTTCTTCCAAACGGAGACATCATAAGAGCCGGAAAAAGAACCATCAAGGATGTTGCAGGTTACAATATAGCGGGTATATTGATAGCAAGTGAAGGAACTTTGGCTGTTTTGACAGAGATTACACTAAAACTGATCCCAAAACCTAAACTGACAAAAACAGCCATGGGTATTTTCAAAACGGTAAATGATGCCATGAATGCGGTTTACAAAACTTTTGCAACCGGTGTTACCCCTGTTGCCATGGAGTTTTTGGACAATCTTACCATAAAAGCGGTTGAAGAAACTTTCCACAAAGGACTCCCTACAGATGCCGGAGCACTGCTTGTTACAGATGTTGACGGCAATCTTGAAGAGGATCTGGATTTTCAGCTTGCACAGATTGAAAAAGTGTTCAGAGAAAACGGGTGCAATGAGTTTAAGATAGCAAAAGACGACAAGGAAGCAGCGGAGATATGGTTTGCAAGAAGAAATGCATCACAGGCCATAACACTCTATGGAAGCAAAAAGATAAACGAAGATATAACAGTCCCAAGAGCGGTTTTACCTGAACTTTTGGACAGATTTTATGAGATAGCAGAAAAATACAACATAAAAATACCTTGCTTCGGGCATACGGGTGATGGAAATGTCCATACAAATGTTATGGTTGACGGAAGTGACCCAAAACAGGTTGAGATAGGCTACAAAGCCATAGAAGAGGTTTTTCAGGTTACGGTTGACCTTGGAGGAACACTAAGCGGTGAGCATGGTATAGGCCTGGCAAAAGCTCCTTATATGTCCATGGCTTTTACCCCTGAAGAGATGAACCTGTTTAAATCTATAAAAAAAGCATTTGACCCTAACAACATACTCAATCCAAACAAAATGGGACTTAATTTTGATAAAGAAGATTAAAGATATAGATAAAAAAAAAGTCATTCTTGATGCAAAGGAATTTTTAAAATCTTTTTTTGACAAAGACTTGACGCTATATGCGGCAAGTCTGAGTTTTTACACCATATTTACCATCATACCTCTTTTGCTTATCATGATGACTCTTTTGACATCTTTGCCTTCATTTAAGATTTACTATAAAAAAATCCAGCAATACATCTTCTCAAACATGATGCCGGTAAACTCAGAGATAGTTATGAATCAGATAAACTCTTTTTTACAAAACGCATCACAGATGAGTATAATCGGCTTTATCATGATAATAGTAGCTTCACTCTTGTTTTTTCAAAATTTTGAATATATTGCGGGTAAGATATTTAATGCAAAAAAAAGGTCTCTTTGGGATGCCATAACAACATACTGGACACTTATAACTCTCACTCCTATCGGCATGGGTTTTTCATTTTACATAACCGCATATATAGCCAAGATGATGGCGAGCAATTCACTGACATCAGGTATAGACATACTGCCGCTGGTTCCATATCTTATAACTTGGTTTTTGTTTTTTGTAGTTTTTAAAATTTCGGTAAATATGAAAATAAACACTAAAGCGGCACTTTTAAGTTCTTTGTTTACATCTGTTGCATTTAACATCTCCAAAAACGGCTTTGTCTATTATGTTATTTTAAACAAATCATATACAACAATATACGGAAGTTTTTCCATAGTGCTGTTTTTGTTTTTATGGATATA
>WFOM01000139.1 GCA_015488075.1 Helicobacteraceae bacterium
GTCTTAGACACCCTGTTGAAGAGATAGCAAAAGCAGTCAAAAAGATTAATTCAGATATCATGATAATAGCTGACGGTATAACGGCTGTTGGTGTTGAGAATATAGATGTAACAAATATAGATGCACTTATAGCAGGCAGTCAAAAAGCCTTGATGCTTCCTCCGGGACTTGCTATAGTGGGACTTTCAAAAAGTGCGGTAGAAAAGATTGGAAACGGCAGAGGGTATTATCTGAATCTTGCAAGCGAGATAAAAAAACAGCAACAAAACACAACTGCTTACACGGCTGCTACAACACTTGTAATAGGGCTTGATGAGATTCTATCAACCATAGAGCAAAACGGCGGATATGAAAAACTCTATGCAGATACGGAAAAAAGGGCAAAAGCTGTCAGAGAAGCTCTAAAAGCACTTGGTTTGAGGATTTATCCGAAATCACCTGCAAACTCTATGACAACAGTTATAGATGAAAATGCAAAAGAGATAAGAGATATACTTAAAAAAGATTTTGATGTGAATGTGGCAGGCGGTCAGGATCATCTAAAAGGCAAGATTTTCAGGATAAACCAGATGGGGCTTATACCTGTTTATGAGATGGCTTGGGTTGTAAATGCCGTGGAACTTGCTTTGGCAAAACTAAACAGATGTGAATTTGGCGGCATAGCAAACAAAGTATTTTTAGAAACACTGATGGATTTGTAGATGGTTGCAGAGTTTGAGATACCAGAAGGTAGTAAACTATACTTTGGCAAAAGTGCAAAAGTTAAAAGATACATAGAAAACACTGCAAGTTCTATACTTGAAAAAGAGGGGTTTGAAGAGATACTTACACCTGTTTTTTCATACCATCAACACAAATCGATAGCAGATGAAAAAGAGTTGATAAGAGTAAATGATGAACAAAACAACTCTGTTTCACTAAGAGCCGACTCAACCATCGATGTGGTAAGACTCATTCAAAAAAGGCTTGGAAGAAACACAGACCAGAAAAAGTGGTTTTATATACAGCCTGTATTTACATTTCCTACAAACGAGACATATCAGGTTGGAGTCGAGCATATAGGAAGTGCCGATTTGACTTCACTTTTGTCGATTTGTCTTGAGATATTTAAGTCTTTAAATCTTTCACCTCTTCTACAGCTTTCAAACATCCAGATACCAAAAATAATCTCGGAGATGTTTGATGAGTTGAGTCTGGATGATTTCAGGCATATAAACATCGACAAAATTTTGTCGCTTGATGTTGAGTGGCTTACGAAGCTTGTATATCTTCATACAAAAGATGAGCTTGATGAGGTTATAGATGTTGTGCCGGATGAGCTTAAAAAAGAGCTTTTGAAGATAAAAGAGACTGCTTCAAAAACCGAGTATGACAAGTTTGTTATAGCACCGCTTTATTATGCAAAGATGTTATACTACGAAGATATATATTTCAGAGTTATAGAAAACAACAACATATATGCAAGAGGCGGTGTATATCTCAGTGAAGACCAGACCTCAAGCGGTTTTGCCGTTTATGTTGATGAATTGATAGAGAAAGTTATAAAAGAGGAAACTGTATGAGTAAAGCTGATGCGATTGTAGGAATCCAGTGGGGGGATGAAGGAAAAGGCAAGATAGTAGATATGCTTGCAAATAGATACGACATAGTTTGCAGAAGTCAGGGCGGACATAATGCGGGGCACACTATATGTGTTGAGGGGAAAAAGTATGCACTTCATCTGATCCCAAGCGGAATTTTAAACAAAAAAGCTATAAACATCATAGGCAACGGTGTGGTTGTTTCACCAAAAGCGATTATAGAGGAGATGGAACAGTTTGAGGATTTAGAGGGCAGAGTATTTATATCTGACAAAGCTCATCTAAATCTTCCATACCATTCCAAGATAGATATAGCAAAAGAGAAACTAAAAGGTGACAAGGCAATAGGGACAACAGGAAAAGGTATAGGCCCTGCCTACAGTGACAAGATTAACAGAGTGGGACACAGAGTAGGTGAGCTAAGAGACATAAAAAAGCTTCACCAAAAGATACTTGATTATTTTGCCCAAAACAAAGTTATCTTTGATGCTATGGGTGTTGATGTTCCAAACAGTGATGAGCTTTTAAACGAGCTAAAAGAGTATCAGGACAAGCTTTTGCCTTTTATAACCGATACGACTCAAATGCTTTGGAAAGCTCTGGATGAAGGTAAAAAGGTTTTGCTTGAAGGTGCACAGGGAACCATGCTTGACATTGACCACGGAACATATCCTTATGTAACGTCAAGCTCAACTGTAACTGCGGGGAGTCTTAGCGGACTGGGACTAAATCCAAAAGATATATCAAAAGTAACAGGTATAGTAAAAGCCTACTGCACAAGAGTCGGCAACGGTCCTTTTCCTACAGAAGATTTGGGTGAAGAGGGCAAACTTTTGGGTGAAAGAGGTCATGAGTTTGGAACAACTACGGGAAGAGCCAGAAGATGCGGATGGTTTGATGCGGTTGCTTGTAAGTATGCCGCA
>WFOM01000140.1 GCA_015488075.1 Helicobacteraceae bacterium
CTTAGTTGGAGTCACGGTGAGGTTAAAAAACCTGAAACCATAAACTACAGAACACTTAAGCCTGAGAGAGACGGTCTTTTTTGTGCAAAGATTTTTGGTCCTGTAAGGGATTATGAGTGTCTTTGCGGTAAATATAAAAAGATGAGATATAAAGGCGTAGTTTGTGAAAAATGCGGTGTTGAGGTTACTACGTCTAAAGTAAGAAGAATAAGAATGGGGCACATAGAGCTTGTTACACCAATAGCTCACATATGGTATGTATCATCACTTCCAAGCAGAATAGGAACTCTTCTTGGTGTCAAGATGAAAGACTTGGAGAGAGTTTTATACTATGAGGCATATATAGTAGAAGAGGGTGGTGAAGCTTACTATGACACAGAAGGGAAAACTCCTGTAAAAAAATATGATGTTTTAAACGAAGAGCAATACAGAACACTTCACTCAAGATTTGGTGAGCTAGGTTTTAAAGCCAGAATGGGTGGAGAGGTCGTAAGAGATTTACTTGAAGATATTGACCTGGTTGATCTTTTTAACAGATTAAAAGAAGAGCTTGAAGAAACAAGCTCAGAAGCAAAGAAAAAAACTATAGCAAAAAGACTCAAAGTTATCGAGTCATTTTTAAACAGCGGAAACAATCCGGCTTGGATGATGCTGACTATACTTCCGGTTCTTCCACCTGATCTTAGACCGCTTGTAGCACTTGACGGCGGAAAATTTGCCGTTAGTGATGTAAATGATCTTTACAGAAGAGTTATTAACAGAAACCAAAGACTAAAAAGACTTGTAGAGCTTGAAGCTCCGGAAATTATCGTTAGAAACGAAAAAAGAATGCTTCAGGAGTCTGTTGATGCTCTTTTTGATAACGGAAGAAGAGCTAATGCCGTAAAAGGTGCCAACAAAAGACCTCTTAAATCTCTAAGTGAGATTATAAAAGGAAAACAAGGAAGATTCAGACAAAATCTTCTTGGTAAAAGGGTTGACTTCTCAGGAAGAAGTGTTATCGTTGTCGGACCAGATTTGAAAATGGATGAGTGCGGTCTGCCTAAAAAAATGGCACTTGAACTGTTTAAACCGCATCTTATAGCAAAACTTGAAGATAAAGGGTATGCTACAACCGTAAAACAAGCCAAAAAAATGATAGAAAACCAGACAAATGAAGTTTGGGAATGTCTGGATGAGATAGTAAAAGGATATCCTGTATTGCTAAACAGGGCTCCTACTTTGCACAAGCTGTCAATTCAGGCTTTTCACCCTAGGCTTATAGACGGTAAAGCTATCCAGCTTCATCCGCTTGTATGTGCCGCATTCAATGCAGACTTCGACGGTGACCAGATGGCTGTGCATGTGCCTCTAAGTTCAGCTGCTATAGCTGAAGCAAAAGTTTTGATGCTTGCATCTATGAACATATTGCTTCCTGCATCTGGAAAAGCGATAGCTACACCGTCTCAGGATATGGTTTTGGGTATATACTATATATCTTTAGAGAAAAACGGTGCAAAAGGTGCGAACAAACTGTATGCAAATGTTGATGAAGTAAAAATAGCGATAGAACACGGTGCACTTGACATACATGCAAAAATAAGAACAAGAGTTGACGGCAGGATCATATCTACAACAGCCGGAAGACTTTTGATAAAAGAGATTATTCCTGATTTTGTTCCTGTTGATTTGTGGAACAAAGTTATGAAGAAAAAAGCTATAAATGCTTTGGTTGACTATGTTCAAAAACACGGAGGCATCGGAGTTACAGCAGGATTTTTGGATAAACTTAAAAATCTTGGTTTCAAATATGCTACCGAAGCCGGTGTTTCAATATCAATTGACGATGTAAAAATCCCTGAGTCAAAATATGCCAAAATAGCAGAGTCAAAAGCAAAAGTTATAGAGATACAAAAACAGTTTGAAGCCGGACTTTTGACAGAACAGGAAAGATATAATAAAATCATCGATGTGTGGACAGATACAAACAATACTGTTGCAACAGAGATGATGAAACTTGTTCAAAACGACAAAGACGGATTTAACTCTATATATATGATGGCTGACTCAGGAGCAAGGGGTAGTGCGGCTCAAATTAGACAGCTTGCAGGTATGAGGGGTCTTATGGCAAAACCAAGCGGTGATATTATTGAGACCCCTATTATCTCTAACTTTAAAGAAGGGCTAAATGTTATAGAGTATTTTATCTCTACTCACGGTGCAAGAAAAGGTCTTGCAGATACGGCACTAAAAACTGCAAATGCAGGTTATCTGACAAGAAAGCTGGTTGATGTTGCACAAAATGTCAGAATAGTTGAGCATGACTGCTGCACTCATGAAGGTATAGAGATAACAGATATAAGTGAACAAAACTCACTTATAGAGTCTTTGGAAGACAGAATCAACGGAAGAGTTCTTGCTCAGGACATCATAGATCCTATCTCAAATGAGATACTTTTTGCCGAAGGAACTCTTATAGATGAGGAAAAAGCAAAAATCATCGCCGATGCAGGTATAAAATCAGCAGTGATCAGAACTCCTACAACATGTAAAAGTGAAGGCGGAGTATGTGCATTGTGTTACGGTGTAGATTTGGCAAGCGGCAAGATAGTCAGAGTAGGTGAGGCTGTAGGTATCATAGCGGCACAGTCTATCGGTGAGCCTGGAACTCAGTTGACACTGAGAACATTCCATGTCGGTGGAACTGCAAGCTCAACTTCACAGGAAAGACAGGTTGTAGCAACAAAAGAAGGTTTTATAAGATACTACAATCTTAAAACCTATACAGACAAAAACGGTAAAAATATAGTTGCAAACAGAAGAAATGCCGCTGTTTTACTTGTTGAGCCAAAAATAAAAGCCCCATATGACGGTAAAGTAAAAATAGAAACTTTGCATGATGAAGTTATAATCGCCGTAGAGAGTGCAAAAGATACAACAAAATACATTCTAAGAAAAAATGAGATTGCAAAACCAAATGAACTTGCCGGTGTAAGCGGTAGAATAGAAGGTAAATACTATCTGCCTTATGAAAATTCGGCAGAAGTAAAAGAAGGTGAGAGTATAGTTGAAACTATAAAAGACGGATGGAATATCCCGTCAAGAATCCCTTATGCATCAGAACTTTTGGTTGATGACGGTGCACCTGTTACACAAAAAATAGAAGCTGAAGAGGAAGGAGTAGTCAAGTTTTTCCTTTTAAAAGGTGACTATTTAGAAAGATTTGAAGGGCTTAAATCAGGTTACAGTGTTGAAGAAAAAGGACTTTTTGCAGTTGTAGTCGATAAAAATGACAGAGAAGCAACAAGACACTATATAGCAAGAGGCTCGGTTATAGCTGTAGATGACAATTCCGAAGTAAAATCTGATACAGTTATAGCAAAACCTGCAAGTGACGAAAGTGTTGTTATAGCAGAATGGGATCCATACTCAAATCCTATCATATCTGAAGCTGACGGTGTTGTAAAATTTGAAGATATTATCATAGGAACAACAGCTACCGAACAGGTAGATGAATTGACAGGAAAAACAAGACTTATGATAAATGACCATATTCCAAACGAATACAAACCGACTATAGTTTTGGCAACAAACAGCGGTGAAGTTCTAAGATATCAGATAAGTCCTAAGTCTTCTATATTTGTAAATGACGGCGACAGTGTTAAAATAGCCGATACTTTGGCAAAAACACCAAAAGCATTGCAAAAATCAAGCGATATTACGGGTGGTCTTCCAAGAGTCAGCGAGTTGTTTGAGGGTAGAAGACCTAAAGTAAGTGCGGTAATTTCAGAAATAGACGGAACCGTAAGTTTTGGTAAACCTCTAAGAGGCAAACAAAGAATTGTAGTAACAAGTGAAACAGGAAATGTAAGAGAATATTTTGTAGACAAAAACCTGTCTCCTGTTGTAAGTGAAGGTGATTATGTTCATGCGGGTGAGAGACTCACTACAGGTGTAATGTCATCTCACAAACTTTTGAGTATAATGGGAGTAAAAGCATTATATAACTACCTTATAAGTGAAGTTCAACAAGTTTATAGAAGCCAAGGGGTAAATATAGCAGATAAACATATAGAAGTTATATTTACACAAATGCTAAGACAGGTTAAAATCGTAAAATCAGGCGATACTAAATTTATAGAAGGTGATTTGGTAAGCAAACAAAGATTTAAAGAAGAAAACGAAAAAATAGTAAAACTCGGTGGAAGACCTGCGATTGCTGAACCGTATCTAGTAGGTATAACAAGAGCAGCTGTAAGTGCAGACAGTATTATATCCGCAGCTTCATTCCAGGATACTACAAAAGTTCTAACTGAAGCAGCAGTTTCATCAAAAGTTGATGATCTAAATGACCTGAAAGAAAATGTTATCATAGGTAGAACCATCCCTGTTGGAACAGGTATATACAAAGACAAAGAGGTTATTTTAGAAAAATAGAATATAGGATACAGGATTGAGGATATATCCTCAGTCCTCAAGTCTGTAATTATAACTTTCTTACACATTTACTTCAATAGTTTTTACAAATAAGCTAATTTTAATCAATATTTATGTAAAATTCCGTGTTAAATTTTGGGTAATATACCCGAAATAATTCTACTGGAAAATTTAATGAAAGGATATGTATGCCAACTATAAACCAATTGGTTAGAAAAGAGCGAAAAAAAGTGATTAAAAAGTCAAAATCACCGGCTCTAGTAAATTGTCCTCAAAGAAGAGGGGTTTGCACAAGAGTTTACACAACAACTCCTAAAAAACCTAACTCGGCTTTGAGAAAAGTTGCAAAAGTAAGACTTACTTCAGGTTATGAGGTTATATCTTACATAATGGGTGAAGGACACAACCTTCAAGAACACTCTATTGTGCTTGTAAGAGGCGGTAGAACAAAAGACTTACCGGGTGTTAAGTATCACATAGTAAGAGGTGCATTAGATACTGCAGGTGTTGCAAACAGAACAGTTTCTAGAAGTAAATACGGAACTAAAAAACCAAAAAAATAAAAAGTTAGAGATTTCAAAGAAGCACAGGGCATAGTAGGTAAATCCGAATTGCTTTGAGTAAATTTGAGATAACAAATTGAAGAGAGGAAAATAATATGAGAAGAAGAAGAGCTCCAGTTAGAGAAGTAATGCCGGATCCTATATACGGCAGCAAAGTTGTAACGAAATTTATAAATAAAATAATGTTAGACGGTAAAAAAAGTGTTGCTGAAAAGATACTATACCAGGCTTTGGATATCATAAGCAAAAAAGGTGAAAAAAGCGGTATAGAGGTTTTTAACGAAGCAGTTGAAAATATAAAGCCTGTTTTGGAAGTAAAAAGTAGAAGAGTCGGTGGTGCTACATACCAAGTTCCAGTAGAGGTAAGACCGGTTAGACAACTTTCTTTATCGATAAGATGGCTTGTTGAAGCTGCAAGAAAAAGAAATGAAAGAACTATGGCTGAAAGACTTGCAAATGAACTTATGGATGCTGCAGCAAACAAAGGTGCGGCTTATAAGAAAAAAGAAGATACATACAAAATGGCTGAAGCAAACAAAGCATTTGCTCACTATAGATGGTAAGAGGTTAAAAGATGGCTAGAACTCATAAACTTGAAGATGTAAGAAACATAGGTATAGCAGCTCACATAGATGCTGGTAAAACAACAACTACCGAAAGAATCCTGTTTTATACAGGTGTTGAGCACAAAATAGGTGAAGTGCATGACGGTGCGGCAACTATGGACTGGATGGAGCAGGAGCAAGAAAGAGGTATAACCATTACTTCTGCTGCTACAACATGTACTTGGAGAGGAAAACAGATAAATATTATAGACACTCCGGGGCACGTTGACTTTACTATAGAAGTTGAAAGATCTATGAGGGTGCTTGACGGTGCTGTTTCAGTTTTCTGTGCAGTCGGCGGTGTTCAACCTCAGAGTGAAACTGTATGGAGACAAAGAAACAAATACGGTGTTCCGTCGATTGTTTTTGTAAACAAAATGGACAGAACAGGTGCTGATTTTTATGAAGTTGAAAGACAGATAAGAGAAAGACTCAAAGGAAACCCTGTTCCTATCCAACTTCCAATAGGTGCCGAAGACAACTTTGAAGGTGTTATAGATCTTGTCAAAATGAAAGAAATCGTATGGGATGCTGAAGCGGAAATGGGCTCGGCTTATCATGAACAAGATATCAGACCTGAACTTCAGGAAAAAGCTGAAGAATACAGAGAAAAAATGATAGAAGAGATTTCAGGTTGTGAAGTTAACGAAGAGTTAATGGAAAAATACATGGAAGGTGAAGAGCTCACAACCGAAGAGATAATGCAAGGTATCAAAAAAGCAACTATTAACATGGAAATAGTTCCTATGACTTGCGGAACAGCTTTTAAAAATAAAGGTGTTCAAACGCTTCTTGATGCTGTTGTAGATTATCTTCCTGCACCTACAGAAGTTCCGCCTATAAGAGGAACTAAAATGGACAACCCTGATGAAGAGGTGTTTGTTGAGTCAACAGATGAAGGTCCGTTTGCGGCACTTGCATTTAAAATTATGACTGACCCGTTTGTTGGACAGCTTACTTTTATAAGAGTATACAGAGGTGTTTTGGAGTCTGGTTCTTATGTTCTAAACTCTACAAAAGCAAAAAAAGAAAGAGTCGGTAGAATACTTAGAATGCATGCTATCAAAAAAGAAGAGATGAAAGATATAAGTGCAGGTGAGATAGGTGCTGTTGTAGGTCTTAAATATACTACAACAGGTGATACTCTTTGCTCTGAAGAAGACAAAGTCGTGTTAGAGAGAATGGAATTCCCTGAACCTGTTATATCTGTTGCTGTTGAGCCAAAAACAAAAGCTGACCAGGAAAAAATGGGTATAGCCCTTGGAAAACTTGCAGCTGAAGACCCAAGCTTTAGAGTTCATACTGATGAAGAAACAGGTCAGACTATCATATCCGGTATGGGTGAGCTTCACCTTGAGATTATTGTTGACAGAATGAAAAGAGAGTTTAAAGTTGAAGCAGAAGTCGGAGCTCCTCAGGTTAGCTACAGAGAGACTATCAGAAAAGAAGTTGATCAAGAGTATAAATATGCAAAACAATCAGGTGGTAGAGGACAATACGGTCATGTATTTATCAAAATCCAACCTGTTGAACCTGGGAGCGGATTTAAATTTAACAATGAGATCAAAGGTGGTGTTATACCAAAAGAGTATATACCTGCTGTTGAAAAAGGTATAGAAGAAGCTATGCAAAACGGTGTTTTGGCAGGTTACCCTATAGAAGATGTTGAAGTAACACTTTATGACGGTAGTTACCACGAAGTTGATTCAAGTGAGATGGCATTTAAACTGGCCGGTTCTATGGCATTTAAAGAGGGTGCTAAAAAAGCTGATCCTGTATTGCTTGAGCCTATGATGAAAGTTGAAGTAGAAGTTCCTGAAGAATATATGGGTGATGTTATAGGTGACTTAAACAGAAGAAGAGGGCAGGTTAACTCTATGAGTGACAGAAGCGGAAACAAAATAGTAGATGCTTTTGTTCCTCTTGCAGAAATGTTTGGTTATTCAACCGATCTTAGAAGTGCAACTCAAGGTAGAGCAACATACTCTATGGAATTTGACCATTATGAAGAAGTTCCAAGAAATGTTGCTGAAGAGATTATCAAAAAAAGAAACGGATAATTTTTTATTGTGGGCTGTGCCCACAGTTTCTCCATTTACTACATTTATATATAATTTTATCAATCTTATCCAACAGGACATGTTTTGAAAAAAGTTGTTGTATTGTTTTTAGTTGCATTTTTTTTATTTGCATCAAATCCACATCTTTTCTATGAGCTCGGTGACGAGATATACAACAATGCACCAAAGATAGAAAATCTAAAACAGTATGATGTTTTTGCTCCCTACTTTGACAAGATAGACAAATATATAAATGATGTAAATGAAACTAAGAAATTCGGGTTTGAAGCAGAAAAATCCCAACAGCACAGTGATAAAATAAAATATCTAAAACAGTTAAGAAAACTCTCAAAGACCAATGATTTTTTTAAAAGAACTATTAATATGTATTTTGAAGATGCTTTGGATTCAAACAATGTTGAACTCTTTTCTATCACTTTAAAC
>WFOM01000141.1 GCA_015488075.1 Helicobacteraceae bacterium
TTTTAAAAGCAGAGGGTTTAACTCTTTTTGAAGAGTTTTGTCAAAACTTTCTATCTCGTTTTGCAGTTTTTCTGACAAAATGTCTGCTTCATTCATAGCTTTTTCCAACCCGAGGATGGTTACAAACGAATTTTTGTTTTCATCATTGTTTGTAAGTTTACCGGCTTCTTCCGAGCTTTGGGTAACATCTAAAATATCATCTTGTATCTGGAACAAAAGCCCAAGATCAAGCCCAAAGTCGTATAACCTCTCTTTTAGCTCTTCATTATCAACTATAACCGCACCCATTGCAAGTGAAGCAGCTATTAGTTTTGCTGTTTTGTTTTTATGCAAAAACTTTATATCTTCGATATTTAAAGGTTTGTTTTCAAAGTAACAGTCAATCGCCTGACCCAAAACCATACCGTTTAAACCTCCGTTTTTAGCCAAAAGCGATACAAGCTCAACTTTGGTTGAAGGTGAAAACGGTGCATTTGAGAGAATCTCAAAAGCATAGGTGTTTAATGCATCACCCACCAGTATAGCCGTTACTTCATCAAATGTAACATGCAAAGTGGGATGACCTCTTCTAAGCGGTGAGTTGTCCATAGCAGGCAGGTCATCATGTATAAGTGAGTAAGTATGCAAAAGCTCTACGGCATAAGCAGCATGATATGCTGATTCTACCAAAAGAGGTTCATAAGCTTTTACAACTCCAAGCAATAAAGCAGGACGAAACCTTTTTCCACCAGCTTTTAGCATCTCCTGAAGTGCTTTTTCATAATGGGGATGTATGCTTGCTGATTTTGGCAAGTTGGCTGTTAAAAACTCTTCAAATTTTTTCATAAGCGAAATTTTATATAAATCCTTGTTAAAACCTCATTAATTTTATGTATTATTTGGGTGAAATTCTCAGATGTAAAAAAAACTCAAACCCCTCTCTGTTTATCAAAAAAACTATATCATCTTTAACTTTTGAAAGAACTTTTCTTATATCTTTTTCGTTTTTTACTTTTTGTGAGTTTATCATCAGTATTTTATCGCCTTTTTTAAAGTTGGAAAGTTTTGTTGAACTCAGTATCTTCAAATCCCTGTCCAGATATATATCATAACTTTCCAAAAAACTGTCACTTACAAAGCCTCCCCCTTTTCTTCTGTAAATATCGGCAAAAAACATCAGGTTGTCATTTTCTCTTTTTACATCAAATCTGCATGTTTTGCCTATTTTAGAAAAGAGTATTTTTTTGTAAAAATCACTGCTGTTTTTAACTTCTTTGCCATCAATTTTCAGTATTTTGTCTCCTACTTCAAAGCCGTTTAATATAAACGGATTTTTTGAAACAACAACTACAGAGTTGTTTATATCTTTAACTCTTATACCTACATCTCCGTAGTTTGGACCGTATTTTATGAAATGTTTTATATACTCTTTTGATATCACACCTTTTTTTGTATTTATCCCAAAAAGTTCACAACAGCTGTTTAGCACAAGACCCGGAACAAAAGCTTTTTTTGAAAATTTTGCAAAATCATCAAGTCCGGTTTGTTCTTTTTTGATACTTCCACAGATTATCTCTTCATTTATAGATGCCAGTTCTTTGTTTTTGTCTTTTCCAAACAAAAAAGGGAATTTTTCATAGTTGTAATGTTTTATGATATACAGATTTAAAAAAGGATCGTAATTTTGTCTGTCTTTGATTTTTTTGGGATTGTATATAAGAAGATTACCATCTTTTAAAGGGATATACAAAGAATCTTTTTCAACAACTTTGAAGTTTTTTATCTTTGCCAGACAGCTTTGAAAAGTAAGAGGACATGAAAAAATATTTGAAAAAAGCAGTAATGAAAAAAATACCGCTTTTTTCATTAGTTATTTCCAAACGGATTTAATCCGCCAAGAGCAGAAAGAGCAGCGGTTTTTTTGTTGTCTTCTGCCATTTTGAGTGCATCGTTTAATGCACCTATTAGAAGTATTACCAAAGATTCTTTGTCTTCAAGCAAAGAGTCGTCTATATCTATGTTTATAACTTCGGAATTTCCGTTGACTGTTACTTCAACCATTCCCCCGCCGCTTTTGGCGGAAAATCTTTTGTTGTCCAGTTCTTCCTGGACTTTTTTGGCACTCTCTTCAAATCCTTTTAAAAGATTTGATATATCACCGAGATTTTCAAACATCTATATGCTCTCTAAAACTTTTTCTATGTTGTTTTTGTCATCTACCAAAACAACCGTAGGTTTGTAGTTTTTTAACTCTTCCTCACTATAACTCGCATATGCTACTATTATTATTTTGTCACCCGGCTGAACTTTTCTGGCTGCGGCACCGTTTAGACAAATGTCTCTTTTACCTCGCTCACCAAGTATGATATATGTTGAAAATCTTTCACCGTTGTTGATGTTTAGTATCTCAACTTTTTGTCCTACTCTCATTTTGGAAGCTTCCAAAAGCTCTTCATCTATAGTTATAGAGCCGACATAGTTCAGATTTGCATCAGTTACCGTTGCACGGTGAATTTTGCTGTAAAGCATCTCTATTTGCATCTATTTGTATCCTACATTCCCATCTGTTTTTTAAAATCGGCCGGAGATATCGGCTCATCCCAGTATTCGTTGTCTATTACATACTCTTCTACAACTTTCCCGCCGATAATATGCTCGCTTATAATTCTATCAATTTTTTCCTTAGTTAATCCTGCATACATTACATGACCCGGTTCAACAAGCATGACAGGACCAAGCTGACATCTGTTAAGGCATGAAGTTCTGATTGGCTGAACTGTTCCCATTATACCTTCTTGCATAAGTTTTTGTGCAAGATATTGGAAAAGCTGTTGAGATTCCGGATTGTTTTGTGAAACACATGACGGTTTTGGCATCCCCGGAGGTGCACTCTGCTCACATTTAAATATATAAAATGCCGGTTGAGGTATTCCCATTTTTGTTTCCTTGATTTTTTTTCGAAATTATATCAAAATTATTTTATTTTAATCGCTTAAAATATTTTTAGTAAAAAAGTTTTTAAGTTTTTTGGCTATAATCACGAAAAAATATAGGATACTTCATTGAAAAAAATATATATTTTACTTTTTTTGACTCTTTTTTCTTTTGCAAATGATGACTATTACCCAAAAATTTATATGGGTATAGGCGGCGGTATTTTAAACAACAACATATACAGAAGCAACATATCATCAAACGAAACATACAAGTCAAATCCGTCATTTGGCTCAATCAAGTTTGGTTACGGAGATATAAAAGCATACAGTGTCGAACTTAATTTATACTACATAAACAACAAAACAAATGTTTTTTCAAACAACGACAAAGCGGGCTATGCGGTAGATGTATCGTTTTTAAAAGCATGGGATTTTGGTATATATCTTCTTCCTTATGTAAGTGTGGGTCTTGGCGGAGGTTTTATGGGCATTGACAGAGAACTGGACAAGACTTTGGGGTTTGGTTCATACAATGTCGGTGCGGGAGCAAAACTTCCACTATACAAACATCTTGAGCTAGAATTCAAATACGAATACAAATTTGTCTCATATGAGGGTATAGATTTGATTTCTGAAACGGCAAAATACAAATCACATACAAATATGTTTTATTTCGGTATAAATACAAGGTTTTAATGATGAGAAAAATTTTATATATACTTGCAGTTTTGTTTTTTACGGGATGTGGCAACTCTACAGACTCAACTATAAAAGATATAGATTATATAACCATAGACACCACTTCACCTACATCGATATATGCAACAGAAAACAAAAAACAGCTTACATCCACTACAGTTTATACTGATGGGACTTCAAGTGATTCTACACAAAATGTGAAATGGACATCTTCAGACTACTCCAAAATGGCTGTTTACCAGGGTGAGATAAATCCAAAAGTAAACGGTGGAAGTGTAGATATTTCTATAAGTTACGGGAAACTGCCATCATCAAAGATAAAAAACTCACCTGTTACCCTAACCATACATGCAGTAACATCTTTGAGTATGGATAAAAACGGATCAAATGTAACTACAACAGGGACTCAGACTATAATCGCAACTGCAACCTATGATGACAGTTCTGTAAAAACCATAGGAGCAGGCAATTCGTTAAACATATCTTGGAGTGTCAGCGGCAATGCGACACTTGATAGTGTAACTGACGGTGTGGCAACGGTAACTTTCAACAGTGGACAGTCTACCGTTACCGTTAGTGCTTTTGACGGAAATGTAACCAAAACAGAAACTTTTAATATCCCTTAAGA
>WFOM01000142.1 GCA_015488075.1 Helicobacteraceae bacterium
ATTATAGATATATCAAAAAGATTTGGTTATATAACCATAGCAGAAGGTGTCGAAAATATATCCCAGCTTGAAAAACTCAAAAACCTAAACTGCGACCAGTATCAGGGATATCTTTGCTCAAAACCCTTAAAAGCGGATGATTTTGAGGCTTTTTTCAACTCCAGACATATCTAAAATAACTATATATTCATAAATTTTGGATAAAATAAATAAAATTTATTTAAGAGGGTTTTTGATGGATCAAAAAAACTACGGTGCAAGCAATATAAAAGTTTTAAAAGGTTTGGAAGCCGTCAGAAAAAGACCTGGTATGTATATAGGAGACACAGGTCACAGAGGTCTTCATCATCTTGTATATGAAGTGGTTGACAACTCTATAGACGAAGCAATGGCAGGTTACTGCGATACCATAGAGATTACACTTACAAAAAACGGAACCTGCAGGATAAGCGACAACGGTAGAGGTATACCTACGGACATACATCCGACAGAAGGTGTAAGTGCGGCAACGGTTGTTTTGACGGTTTTGCATGCCGGCGGAAAATTTGACAAAGACACATACAAAGTCTCAGGCGGTCTGCATGGTGTTGGTGTTTCTGTCGTAAATGCACTCTCAAGTGAACTTCATATGACCATATACAGAAACGGAAAGATTCATCAACAGTCTTTCAAACAAGGAATTCCTCAGACAGATTTAGAGATAACCGGAACTACAAGAAAAACAGGAACAACCATAGAGTTTGCACCAGATCCGTCCATATTTACAGAGACAGTTGTTTTTGATTTTGACTATCTTTCAAGAAGATTCAAAGAGCTTGCATACCTAAACCCTAAAATAAAGATAATCTTTAAAGATGAAAGAGAAAACAAAAAAGAGATATACCATTTTGAAGGCGGTATAAGCCAGTTTGTAGAGGATCTAAACAAAAAAGACCCTATAGCAAAAGTTTTTGAGTTTAACGGAAAATCTGAAGATATAGAGTATGATATAGCTTTTATGTATAACAATGCCTATGATGAAAAACTATACAGTTTTGTAAACAACATCAGAACACCAAACGGCGGAACTCACGAAGCAGGTTTTAGAGCAGGGCTTACTAGAGTTATATCAAATTACAACCAGAAAAACGGAAATGCAAAAGAAAAGGATGTAAAGATTTCCGGTGATGATGTAAGAGAAGGTCTTATAGCCATAGTAAGTGTAAGAGTTCCTGAACCTCAGTTTGAAGGACAGACAAAAGGAAAACTCGGTAACACATATGTCAGACCGCTTATACAAAAAGCAACCTATGAGATACTTACAAAATATTTTGAAGAAAATCCTATCCAGGCAAAAGCGATAGTTCAAAAAGCACTTTTAGCCGCAAAGGGCAGGGAAGCGGCAAAAAAAGCAAGAGAACTCACCCGAAGAAAAGACTCCATGAGTGTCGGGACACTTCCTGGAAAACTTGCCGACTGCCAAAGCAAAGATGCATCTGTATGTGAACTTTATCTTGTTGAGGGTGACAGTGCAGGCGGCAGTGCCAAGATGGGAAGAGACAGAGTATATCAGGCGATACTTCCACTAAAAGGTAAGATTTTAAATGTAGAAAAAGCAAGGCTTGACAAGATTTTAAAATCTGATGAGATTACCAATATGATAACCGCTATGGGATGCGGTATAGGTGATGAATACAACGAAGAAAAACTAAGATACCACAAAATCATAATCATGACCGATGCCGATGTTGACGGAAGCCATATACAGACACTTCTTCTTACATTTTTCTTCAGATATTTCAAAGATATAGTTGAAAAAGGTTATCTTTATCTTGCCCAGCCGCCGCTTTACAGATACCAAAAAGGGAAAAAAGAGCTCTATTTCAAAGATGACAGGGCATTAAACGACTATCTTATAGAAAACGGTGTTGATTCTATAGAGGTTGAAAACATAGGCAAAAACGATCTTGTGTCGTATTTTAAAATGGTTGACCACTACAAACACAGTCTTGACAATCTTGAAAGAAGATACTCTTTGGTAAAACTTATTAGATATTTTGTTGAAAATCCTGATATTATAGGGCTTGAAAACTCAAAAATGGTTGATGAGATAGAGAAATTTTTGCACTCTATAGGAAACAACATACTCTCAAAACATATAAACGAAGACTCTATACACCTTTTTGTTCAAACAGCAAACGGTATGGAAGAACTTGTTATAGATGACAACCTGTTTGCAGATGCCCACTTCAATGAAGCAAGATACATATATGAGAAGATAAAAGAGTGGGATGTGGAACTTGAGAAAGATTTTATAGAGGTCTTAAACGAAGTTATAGAAAACGGTAAAAAAGGTGCATATATACAAAGATACAAAGGTTTGGGTGAGATGAATCCTGAACAGCTTTGGGAAACAACAATGTCCCCTGAAAACAGAGTGCTTCTACAAGTCAGCATAGAAGATGCGGAAGCCGCAAGTGAAGCATTTACACTCTTTATGGGTGATGAGGTTGAGCCAAGAAGAGAATTTATAGAGAAACATGCCAAAGATGTAAAACATCTGGATATATGAGAATATATGCTTTTACCGGAAATAAAAGAGAGAGAATACCGCTTTAAACTTGCCCTTCGCATAGGGCTTCCCATATTTGGACTTATACTTATACTCATATTTACCACACTTGTTCAACATTACGATACATTAAACTCGCTGTTTTATATAGAATCGGCAGTGCTTTTGTTTGTAAGTATCTACTTTATACTATATCTCATATATGTAGGTTTTAATGTCAAGATAACAGATGATATAACAAAGACATTCAGCAGAGAGTATTTTTATGACTACATAAAAAAAGAGATAGAAAAAAACCAAAAATACACACTTATGCTTGTTAGCATAGACAACCTTTCAGATATAAACAACGAATACGGTATAAAAAACGGCGACAGAGTTTTGAAAAAAACAGTAGAGTTTATAAGCGAGTTTTTTAGATCAAAGGATATAGAAAACTTTCCCATAGGACATATAAAAGGTGGAGATTTTGTTATAGGGCTTAAAGGTGACCTTGCAGACAAACTGGTTTTGTCGCAGATGCTTTGTATAAAAGGGGAGAGTCTAAGTCTAAACGGTATAGAGATCAACATTTCAACAGCTGTTACGGATACGACTCTTACAAAAAATCTGGATGATCTTATAGACACACTTTTTGAGTATCAGGAACAAAACAGACTGAAAAAGACAACACAGTTTATGGAGATTGACCCAAAAGAGATAGAAAAGATTATAGATGAAGCCATAAAAAACTCATCTGTGTATTTTATGTCCCAAAATGTATATGACAAAGATAAAAACATACAGTTTACAGAGCTTTATCCGAAACTAAAAACAAAAGAGGGCAAATATATACATCAGAAAAAATATACAAAAGTTTTAAACAAACTGAACAAATCTTTTGACTTCGATATGATGATGATAAAAAAGATTTTAGAAAACATCGACAGATTCAGCTACGATAAGATATGTGTAAACATTTTTGCAACCACTTTAAGGGATGTTAGATTTTCAAACTTTCTAAAAGAGCAGTTTGAAAAAAACTATACTTTGAAAGATAGAGTTATATTTGTTTTTTTTGAAAACGAGATATACAGAAACTTACAAAAATTTAACAATATCTTAAAGTCATACAGAGATATAGGTATAAAGATAGTTATAGACAGGCTTGGATATTCACATTCTAGTTATATATATTTTAAGGAACTTGATTTTGACATAGCAAGATTCGATACAGACCTTACCAAAGTGAAAAACATACAGGAAAATCTGTTTGTTTTAAACGGTTTTGTAAGCATGGCAAAAGAAAAAGGTGTAAAAACATGGGTAAGGATGATAGAAACACAAGAACAGTTTGAAAATTTGAAAAAAACCGATACAGATTTATTTGAAGGAAAATTTTTAAGTATTCAAACAGAGGAGAATTTATGAAATACGGCGAGAAGATTATAAAAGAGTTTGATATAGAAAAAGATTTTGAGATATGGCCAAACAAACATAAAAAACCCTATCTTATAAAGGTGACACTTCCTGAGTTCAGTTGTCTATGCCCAAGAAGCGGATACCCTGACTATGCCACTATCTATGTTGAGTATATTCCGGATGAATATGTGTTTGAACTAAAGGCTATAAAACTGTATATAAACTCTTTTAGAGACAGACATATAAGTCATGAAGACAGTGCAAACGAGATATACGACACCATATATGAAAAAATAAAGCCGAAGTATTTAAAAGTAACGGCGGATTTCAATCCGAGAGGAAATGTTCACACGGTTATCGAGATAGACAGTTCAAAGATAAGTAAGTCATAGCTTCATCTTTGGTTTTTATCTCATCTTTTAGCTGTTTTTCAAGCATATCATCAAGTATTTTCGAAAACTCTTTTGAGGGTTTTAGTCCAAGTCCAAGCAAATCTTTGCCTGTTACTAAAGGAGAGATTTTTTTCTCATATATGCCCAGTTTTTTTACTTTTTTTATAACTTCTTTTGCTTTTTCTTTATTTTTGGATACACTCAGCAAAAAATCAAGATATTTTTTTATATCTGTTTTGAGTGAGAGCTTTTTTAAATCATAATCACTGTAATTTTCTATCTCAAAATCTATATGAACGATTGTTAATACATGCTCTTTTAGCCGTTTTTCGTTTGTCAGCCTGTCTAAAAAAGGCTCTGCTTTGTTCTTATCGATAAAATGGCAGGTTATGGCAAGCATTACATCAAGTTCGTTTTTGTTGATACTGTTTTTGTAATAATCAAGACTCTTTAGCATATCTTCATAGTTTTTTATACTTCCAAGCTCCTTAAAAAACAAAAATCCGTCTATATCTTTTAGTATTTTAAATCCGATGGAAGGTTTTTTCGATTTTAAAAGCAGTTTTTTTATCTCTTCAAAAACTCTTTCTTTTGGAAGTTCATCCAACAGGTTGTCTTTTATCATCTTTTTTGAGAGTTCTCTAAGAGAAGATGCATATCTAAGCTCAAACCTTGCTGCAAACTGCACTCCTCTTAAGACTCTTAGCGGATCATCCGTAAATGTTTTTGCATCAACTTCTCTTAGTATTTTGTTTTTAATATCATCCAAACCGCCCCAAAAATCAAGCAAAACCTGCTCTTTATAGTCGTATCCCATAGAGTTTATGGTAAAGTCTCTTCTTCTGCTTGCTTCTTTGAAATTCAAACTTGGATCAACTTTTACCAAAAAACCTTTATGCCCTTTTGATACTTTTGATTCGGTTCTTGGCAGAGAAAAATCTATCTCATAATCTTCATATCTGAGTTTGGCGGTGCCAAAACTTTTGCCGACAAGATTTACTTTGCCGTAGCTGTTTAAAATCTTTACAAGTTCGTCATAGGTTTTTATACCGTAAACCTCTATGTCAAAATCTTTTGGCTCGTTTAAGCCAAAGAGTCTGTCGCGGAGATATCCGCCTACTATAACTATGTTTAAATTTTCTTTTACAAGGTTGTCAAACAGTATTTTTAAATTTTTCGGAAAATCAAGTTTTATATTTTTTTCCACATCCAACCTTTAACTATTTTTGATATGATAACAAATGATTTATAATTTTTCGGGGATGAAATGGAATTTGAAGAAGCAGTAAAAAAAATGATAGAGTTTGTAGGTGAGGACCCAAACAGAGAAGGTCTTGTAAAAACACCGCACAGAGTTAAAAAAGCCTATGAGTTTATGTTTGGCGGATATAAACTTGATGCCAAAGAGATTTTGGAGTCTGCTTTGTTTACAAGCAGCAATGATGAGATGGTGCTTATAAAAGATATAGAGTTTTACTCAACATGTGAGCATCATCTTTTGCCGATTATAGGCAGAGCCCATGTGGCTTACATACCTGATGGCAAAGTTGTCGGACTGTCAAAAATCCCAAGAGTGGTTGATGTATTTGCAAGACGAATGCAGATACAAGAACAGCTAACCGAGCAGATAGCAGATGCCATTATGAACACCATACATCCAAAAGGTGTTGCGGTGGTGATTCAGGCAAGACATATGTGTATGGAGATGAGAGGAGTTGAGAAGATAAACTCAACAACAACATCTTCGGCACTTCGCGGACTTTTTAAAAAAGACCAAAGAACAAGAACAGAGTTTTTTTCACTTATAAATTCACCTTCAGGAGATAGATATTAGTCTTCTTAGCATCAAAGAAAAAATCTCTTCAAAAAAGCTTTCAGTCTCTTTTGGAGAGATAATAAAGATCAACCAAACCATCATCATAGCAACTGGACTTAAAGTAAGCATAGGGGATACCGTCAAAATTTTGTCCGAAGAAAATCCCGATATCAAGATGATGGGTATGGTAACAGAGCTTGAAGGAAACAGATTTTACATAACACCTTTTAGCTTTGTGGAGGGCTTTAAAACCAAAGACAAGGTTTATCTTGACCAAAGCGGTCTTTATATACCTGTCGGGAAAGATTTGCTGGGAAGAGTAGTGGATCCTTTCATGAGACCCATAGACTCAAAAGGGATCATAAACTGCACAAAACAAGAACCCATCATCAAACAGCCTATACCTGCACTTAAAAGAGGTATCATAGATGAGGTTTTCAGTGTAGGAGTAAAAAGTATAGACGGGCTTTTAACCTGTGGCAAAGGGCAGAAGCTTGGTATATTTGCAGGAAGCGGTGTTGGCAAATCAACACTGATGGGTATGATAACAAGAGGCTCATCAGCTACTATAAAAGTGGTAGCACTTATAGGAGAGCGGGGCAGGGAGGTTCCTGAATTTATAGAGAAAAACCTTGGCGGAGATCTGACAAACACAGTTATAGTGGTAGCAACAAGTGATGACTCTCCGCTTATGAGAAAATACGGTGCATTTGCCGCTATGAGTGTTGCGGAGTATTTTAAAGATATGGGTGAGGATGTTTTGTTTATCATGGATTCTGTAACAAGGTTTGCCATGGCCCAAAGAGAGATAGGGCTTGCTCTTGGTGAGCCTCCGACCTCCAAAGGCTATCCGCCAAGCTCACTTACTCTTCTTCCGCAACTAATGGAGAGAGCCGGAAAAGAGGAGGGCAAAGGAAGCATCACCGCATTTTTTACCGTTTTGATAGAGGGTGATGATATGAGTGACCCTATAGCAGACCAGTCAAGGTCTATACTTGACGGACATATAGTTCTCTCAAGAGAGCTTACAGACTTTGGCATATATCCGCCTGTTCACATACTAAACTCCGCTTCAAGGGTGATGAACGATATAATCTCTGATGAACACAAAAAAGCGGCAATCAAATTCAGAAAACTTTACACATTGTTAAAAGAAAACGAGATGCTTATTCGTATAGGTGCATATACAAAAGGAACAGACAAAGAACTTGATGAGGCTATAGATAAAAAAGAACAGATAGAAGAGTTTCTTATACAGGATGCAGATGAAAATCTGACTTTTGAGGAGAGTGTAAAAAAACTTATAGAGATTATGAATTAAAAAAGTTATTTATATCTTTAAAATATCTTTCAATCCCGTCAAAATCATGACTTCCACCTTCTTCTACAACCATTTTTGAACCGTTTAGATACTCTTTTGCTATTTTATAGTCAAGTGTTTCATCACCGGTTTGAAGCAGAGTGAAAAAATTTTCTTTTTTTAGTTTTTTGATTTTGTATTTTAAAAGCATATCTATATGTTTTTCTTCCCAGAAGAAACCGCTTTGTTTGTCATAGTATGAGTATGTTTTGCCAAGCACTTTTTTTAAAGTCTCCCACGGTTTTGTTGAGGGGTTTATAAGCACCGCTTTTAGGTTGTATTTGTCTGCCAGATATATAGAGTAGTAGCCTCCAAGAGAAGAGCCTATAAGCGATATTTCTTCATCGTTGCAGTTTTGAATAGTTTCTTCAAGAGTATGTATGGCCAAATCAGGTATAAAACTAAGTGAAGGAGCAAAAAATTTTTTATTTTTGTTGTGATAAAACTCTCTGAACAAACTTGCTTTTACTCCAAGTCCGCTGCTTGCAAAACCGTGTATATACAAAACCATATTACTCTCCGTAAACTGTTACGACTATTTTTCTGCTACCGCCGAAATCTCTGTGTTCACCAAGGTATATCCCCTGCCATGTTCCAAGATTGAGTCTGCCGTTTGTAACAGGGATGGTAAGTGAAGTTGATAGAAGTGAGCTTTTTATATGTGCCGGCATATCATCACTCCCTTCATAAGTATGTATATAGTAAGGTTTGTTGTCTGCTATATCATTGAAAAATGATTCAAAATCATCTCTGACACTGGGGTCTGCATTTTCGTTTATGCTGAGACTTGCGGATGTGTGTTTTAAAAAGATGTTTGCCGTGCCTGTTTTTATATTTGATTTGCTTACAACATCTTCTATAAAATCGGTTATGATGTGAAATCCACGGGAAAACCGTGGCAGAGTCAGTTCCTTTTGATATATCATAACTCTGTTTTTAAAACTGCTCCATTACTTGCATTTGAAACAAGAAGCTGATATCTTTTAAGCCATTTTGAACTTACAGGCTGTTTGTAAGGTTTATAGGCTTTTTTTCTTCTTTCAATCTCTTCATCGCTTACATTTAACTGAAGCAGATTTTTATCTACATCTATCTCTATTTCGTCACCATCTTCTATAAGAGCTATAAGACCGCCTTCTGCCGCTTCGGGACTTACATGCCCTATACTTGCACCTCTTGTTGCTCCACTGAATCTACCATCGGTTATAAGTGCAACAGACTCGCCAAGCCCCATACCCATTATAAGACTGGTAGGTGCTAGCATCTCTTGCATACCCGGACCGCCTTTTGGACCTTCATATCTTATGACAACCACATCACCTGCTTTAACTTTGTGATCCATTATACCTTTTATAGCTTCGGCTTGAGAGTTAAAACATATCGCTTTTCCCTTAAACTGTCTCATACCCGGTGCAATTCCCGCAGTTTTTACAACCGCTCCCTCTTTTGCCAGGTTACCAAAAAGTATGGCAAGTCCGCCAACTTCAGAGTATGGGTTGTCTATAGGATGTATTATGTTTGTATCTTGTATGTTTGCATCTTTTATTCTCTCGCCTATACTTTCACCTGTTACGGTAAGGTTGTCTGTGTATAACACATCTCCTCTTTTGTTTATCTCATGCATAACGGCATTTACTCCGCCGGCTTTGTTTATATCTTCCATGTGAACGGTTTGCAGTGAAGGAGATATTTTGGCTATGTGAGCTACATTTTTTGCTATATCATTTATCTTTTCTATAGGAAAATCTACTTCAGCTTCTTTTGCTATGGCCAACATATGAAGCACAGTGTTTGAGCTTCCGCCCATTGCCATATCAACAACAAATGCATTGTGAACAGCTTTTTCGTTTAGTATGTTTCTAATTTTGTATTTTTCGTAGTTTTCTTCTTTTGTAAGTTCAACTATTCGTTTGGCGGCTTTTTTTACCATCTCGATTCTCTCTGGTGTCATAGCAAGCACAGTTCCGTTACCAGGCAGTGCTATACCCATGGCTTCACACAGAGTATTCATAGAGTTTGCGGTAAACATTCCAGAGCAACTGCCCCCTGAAGGACAGGCCTCGCACTCTATCTCATACAGCTCTTCTTCACTTATCTCGCCTTCGTTGAATTTACCTACAGCTTCAAATGCAGTTGCAAGATCTATAGGAGTGCCGTCTTTTTTGTGACCTGAAGGCATAGGTCCGCCTGATACAAAGATAGTAGGGACATTGACTCTGAGTGCTCCCATTATCATTCCTGGAACAATCTTGTCGCAGTTTGGTATACATATAAGTGCATCAAGCTTGTGTGCATTCATAACGGTTTCTATACTGTCTGCTATAAGCTCTCTTGAAGGAAGACTGTAAAGCATTCCGTCATGCCCCATGGCTATACCGTCATCAACACCTATGGTGTTAAACTCAAACGGAACTCCGCCGGCTTCCCTGATAGCCTCTTTTACGATTTTTCCGTATTCCTGTAAGAAAAAGTGTCCCGGTATTATATCTATGTAAGAGTTGGCAACTCCGATAAACGGTTTGTCAAAATCTTCATCTTTTAGTCCTGTAGCTCTAAGTAATGACCTGTGTGGAGTTCTTTCCCAACCTTTTTTTACTGTATCGCTTCTCATATTTTAAACCTTGTTTTTTATGCAATTATATCGAAAATACTACAATAGTTCTTTATTTAAAAAAAAATTAATAAAAAAAGAGGTATAATTCCAGTCCATTTATATTTGCGGGAGTAGCTCAGTGGTAGAGCATAACCTTGCCAAGGTTAGGGCCGCGGGTTCGATCCCCGTCTCCCGCTCCATTTTTTTTGTGCCTATTTTTGCCCGGGTGGCGGAATTGGTAGACGCAAGGGACTTAAAATCCCTCGGAGTTTTTCTCCGTGCCGGTTCAAGTCCGGCCTCGGGCACCATGCAACTAAACAGTTTTATTGAAATGAAGATTGGTTTGGTTGGTGCCAACGGTGCCATCGCCAAGTGGTAAGGCCGCAGCCTGCAAAGCTGCTATCCCCGGTTCGAATCCGGGTGGCACCTCCACTTAGATTTTCTGTTGTTTGGAGGTTTGGCTGAGTTGGTCGAAAGCACCGGTTTTGAAAACCGGCGAGGGTAACACCTCCCAGGGTTCGAATCCCTGAGCCTCCACCACTTTTATTCTATCATCGAGTTTAAAACCCTTTTTATCATATTTTGAGCATTTATCAGAGGTTTTAGAGAGTGGCTGTCTTTCATGTTTGTTGTTGATATCCAGTTTTCAACTCCAGGAAATCCCATATACATAACATTTTCACCTTTTTTCTTGTATATATAAAATGAACACGGTGCAAATGCTCCAACTTCAGGATGGTTTTTAGATACCGGAAAGATTACATCAAACTTGCATATAGAGTAGGTATCGTAGAAGTCGTATATGTCAACTTTTTTTTCATCAAGTATATCCTCTTTTATGCTTGTAAAATTAGGAAACAAAAATCCAAGAGGCTCCATCTCTGCTTCAAACTCTTCTTCAAACTCGTCTTTAAAATCAGATATACTTTTATCATCAAGCTCTATTTTGGTTTTGAAAGAAACTTCAAAAGATTTTTGCGGGTCTTTGTCATGATAAGGCAGTTCCTCAAAACTTCCTCCGGGAAGTGCTTTTTTCAAGGCCTTGTTTATAAGGTCATGATAAGCTATAAGGTCTTTGTTGTCAAGCGGTATGCCTGTTATCCTACTCATACCGAAAAGCGAAAGGGTAGATATGTGGATTTTGCCGTCTTTTTGCCATATAGACATAGTAAGAGGAGTTATAAGACCTACTTTTGGATATTTTGTTATAAGTTTATAAACAAAATTATCATTTTGAAACATTGCAAGATTGTATATTTTATAGTGAATTTTTCCAAATCTTTTCTTAAATGGTTTATTCATGTTGTTGTTTCCGGCAACATCAAGCCCGACATCATTAAATGCTTCTTCTATGGTAGCAGGTGTTATTTTCATATCTTTGTTGGATACTGAAAATATCTGAAGTGAACTCTGGGCGAAAAGACCAAAACAAAACAATGTTATCAATACAATTTTTTTCATCATCTCTCCTTATGTTATGATTATCTCATCGTTTATACAAATTTTTCCGTTTGACAGGGCTTGAAGAAAAACTCCTCTGTTATCTTTTAAAAGTTTTGGAAGTCTTTTGTCTATCTCTGCTAAACCTTTGCAAAGTGTGCAGTTTTGGGTTAGTTTAAACTTTATTCCTGAAATTTCTATATCGTTGGCATTTCTGATATCGTCAAGACTCAAATCTGTTATAATGTTTTCTCCCAAATCACCATAATCCAAATCGATATTTTCTTTATATGCCATATCATAGCTTTTTGTAGAAGTTACAAGAATTAACCTGTTTAAATCTTTTTTGTAAAATTTATCGTTTATAACCCCAAAAATGTTAACTTCTATAGACTCAACCTTTTTTCTGGGATTGTTTTTATCGGTTGTGGATAAAAAAAGATTTAACACAGTCCCTTTACTCATAGTTCAC
>WFOM01000143.1 GCA_015488075.1 Helicobacteraceae bacterium
CTTTGATTTGCAAAATATTTGTAAGCCGCATATCCACAGACTGCTTCTATTCTTCTAACACCTGCACTGACACCGCTTTCTTTTGTTATGATAAAGCTTCCTATTTCAGCAGTGTTTTTGACATGTGTTCCCCCACAAAATTCGATAGAAGCTTTGCCAAAGTCAACTACTCTTACTTTCTCTCCGTATTTTTCACCAAACTGTGCTTTTGCACCTATCTTTTTGGCTTCATTTATGTCAAGTATCTTAGTTTCTTGAGGAATTGCTCTTGCTATAAGTTCATTTACTTTTTGTTCTATGAGAGTGAGTTCATCTGTGCTTAACTGTTTTGGATGTGTAAAGTCAAATCTGAGCCTGTCAGCTTCAACAAGAGAGCCGGCTTGAGATATATGCTCACCCAGAACTTCACCCAAAACAGCATGCAAAAGGTGTGTTGCCGAGTGGTGTTTTGCTATCTGGTTTCTGCTTGTATCTACTACAGCCTCTACATTTTCACCTGTTTTTATGGTGTCTGAAGCGGTTATTTTTGACATATTGAGTTCAAAAAACTTTTTGGTATCTAAAACTTTTGCTTTGTTTTTTAACTCACCGGTATCTCCTACTTGACCGCCGCTTTCGGCATAAAACGGTGTTTTATCCAGTAAGACCCATCCTGTTTCATTTGGTTTTAGTTCCTGAATCTCTTTATAGTTTTCATCAAGCAGAGCCAACACTTTTGTTTTGTTAGATGTTAGTTCATACCCTACAAACTCATTTTGACCGAATTTTTCCAAAAGATTTTTAAAATCACCGCTTATGGCTTCATCTCCACTGCCTTTCCATGAAGCTTTTGCTTTTTGTTTTTGCTCATTCATCAGTTCGTCAAACTTTTTGGTGTCTACCCTCAAGCCTTTGTCTTTTAACATATCTTCAGTCAAATCAAGAGGAAAGCCGTAAGTGTCATATAGCCTGAAAGCCACTTCACCGCTGAAAATATCTTTGGTGTTTTTAAGTTCTTTGTTAAAAAGCTCTATACCGCTTTGTATGGTTTTAAAAAACCTCTCCTCTTCTATCTCTATCGATTCTTCTACCGCTTTTTGTTTTGTTTTTAGATAGTCATAATGATTTCCCATAAGTTCAACAAGAGTATCTACTATCTTGTATAAAAACGGTTCTCTAAATCCGAGTAGATATCCATGCCTTACCGCTCTTCTTAGTATCCTTCTTAAAACATACCCCCTTCCTTCGTTTGAGAAGGTTACACCCTGTGCAAGCAAAAACGAAACGGTTCTGATATGATCAGCTATAACCCTGTAGCTTGCACCTGTTTCATACTTATACTCTTTACCTATGAGTTCTTCAACTTTATTTATAAGAGGCATAAAAAGTGATGAGTCATAGTTGCTGTAAACACCCTCTTTTATCGCAACTACCCTCTCAAGACCCATACCGGTATCGATTGAAGGTTTTGGAAGCGGATGCAGATTTCCTTCTTTGTCTCTTTCATACTGCATAAAAACAAGGTTCCATATCTCCAAAAACCTGTCACCGTCACCGCCGAGATAATCTTCATCGCTTTTGAAATTTTCTTCACCCTGGTCATAAAATATTTCACTGCACGGTCCGCACGGTCCTGTGTCTCCCATCTGCCAGAAGTTGTCTTTGTCGCCAAATCTTTTTATTCTCTCTTTTGAGACATATTTTTGCCAGATAAGTTCGGCTTCATCATCGCTCTCATGAACCGTTACCCACAATTTTTCAACCGGAAGCTCCAAAACTTCCGTTATAAATTCCCATGCATATGCTATGGCTTCCTCTTTAAAATAGTCCCCAAAAGAGAAGTTTCCAAGCATCTCAAAAAGTGTATGGTGTCTTGCGGTATGACCTACATTTTCCAAGTCGTTGTGTTTTCCGCCCGCTCTTACACAAAGCTGGGATGAAGTTGCTCTTGGATTTTTAGGGATTGGTTTTTCACCGGTAAATATAGATTTAAACTGCACCATACCGGCATTGTTGAAAAGTAGTGTCGCATCATCCGGGACAAGCGGAGCAGAGGGATAAATCTCATGCCCTTTTGATTTAAAATACTCTAAAAAAGCTTTTCTTACATCCATAGTAAATACTCTTTAAAATTTTTTTGCGATTATACCGAAAATTTGTAGATATTTTATGATATTTTAGGATTGAGGATTAAGGGGTGAGGATTTGGAGGCAATATTTGTGCCTCAAAAATCCAAAATACTAAAACAATCCAAATTTACCGTCGCTTCTTTTGTAAAGAACTCTTGTTTTGTCTGATTTGTCTATAAATATCTCAAAAAGTTTGTCGCTGTTTTTAAGTTCTTCTAAAACTTCCGCAACCTCTCTTGGTTTGTAGAGTTCAAGTTCAACAGGCACTATCTCATCATCCAAAGCTTCTTTTGCTTCAGTCATATTGACATCTTTTGCTTTTACTTCGTTTAGTCCTACTTTTTGGTGGTCAACCTCTTTGTCGTGCATCCTTCTTAATGCTTTTTGTGCTCTCTCTAAAGCCAAGTCAACCGCAGCATGAAAATCATCGTCGTTTTGTTTTATGATAACACTTCCTTTGTGAGCCGGTTTTATACTAAACTCAACCATAAAGTGTTCTTTTCCTTTTCTTTGCTGTGAATCTACTATAACATTTACAGTAGTTATGTCCATATTGAATTTTTTTAAAGATTCTGCAGCTGCCATAATGTGTGTTTTCATTGCATCAGTCAAATCTATATGTCTTCCAGTTATAGAAACATTCATCCCGTATCCTTGTTTTTTATCGGAATTTTAACATTTTAACACTTTTATAGAGTTTAATTTTACAATCATGACAATTGTATATTTTTACATAAAACTAAAACTAATAAGAAAAATTTATTTTTATTTTATTAAAATTTATATAACATTTCACACATTTTATAATAAAAGGTTTATAAGTGTTGATATCTCAAAAAACTATATTGAGAGAACTTTCAAATGCAAAAATATCGCATGAAAGATGGGTAAAAAGAGCCGAGCATCTGGTTGACGGTTTGCCTATAAGTGAAGATTTTATCCCTACATAGCCGACAAGCTGTGAGTTTGGCAAATGGCTGTATAGCGATATAGGCAAAGAACTCAGACTTCAGCAGGGTTATCAGGAGATTATGAAAAGTATAGAAGATTATCATGACAAGATACATGACACCTACAAGAGCATATACAAATGTTTTTTTATACTTCCAAAACAAAGAAGTCTCTTGCACAAAATTATAACTCTAAACAACAAACAGCCTACAAAAAAAGAGCTTGAAGTTGCCCGTCACAAACTTGAGTTGTTAAAAGGGTATTCTTTTTCTATGATTAACTTGCTTGACAAACTTGAAAATCAGATAAAACAGTCTTAAGTTAATTATAGTTGTTGAAAAACAACTATAATTTCATTTATGAAAAAAAGATTAGAAGTAGTAAGTCCTTATCAACCAACAGGTGATCAACCTCAGGCGATAGAAAAACTCTCAAAAAGCATACTTGAGGGTAACCGTTACCAAACACTTGAGGGTGTAACAGGAAGTGGTAAAACTCACACAATGGCAAGGATTATAGAAAAAGTCCAGCGACCTACCATTATCATGACACATAACAAAACCCTTGCTGCACAGCTTTATAGTGAATTTAGACAATTTTTTCCAAACAATCATGTTGAGTATTTTGTATCTTATTATGATTATTATCAACCAGAGGCCTACATCCCCCGTCAAGACTTGTTTATAGAAAAAGATAGCTCCATAAACGATGAGCTTGAGAGACTTCGTCTTAGTGCAACGGCAAACCTTTTAAGTTATGATGATGTTATAGTTATCGCTTCAGTTTCAGCTAATTATGGTTTAGGTGATCCAGAAGAGTTTGAGAGTATGGTGCAAGCTTTAGAGGTTGGATATGAGATAAGCCAAAAAGATTTGCTTTATCGCCTTGTAGATATGGGATATACAAGAAATGACAAGTTTTTTGACAGTGGAAATATAAGGGTAAACGGTGAAAGTATAGATGTGTATCCTGTTTATTTTGAAGGTGAGGCAATTAGG
>WFOM01000144.1 GCA_015488075.1 Helicobacteraceae bacterium
TATTTATACTTGATATATTTGTAGGAATTTTATACAAAGAGGATTTTGCTGAATTTTTGGTATATGATATAGTTTTTTTTGGTGTAAACTTTATTATATGGCTTTATCTTAAAAATTATCATCTGGATATAAAAATAAAAGAGAGCATACTGGTTGTAAATCTTCTTTGGATATTGCTTGGTGTTGCAGGTGCGATACCGCTTGTGTTATATACACATATATCTGTGGCTTCTGCATTTTTTGAGGCTATAAGCGGATGGACTACAACCGGTGCTACAGTTTTTAATGATGTGGAATCTTTACCTCATATGATTTTGTTTCACAGAAGTCTGATGCACTGGTTGGGAGGTCTTGGTGTTATAGTTCTTGGTGTAGGACTGCTTTCGGTTATAAATCCTACCGGTAGTCTTTCTCTTTTTAAAGCGGAATCAACCGGAGTGGAACTGCAAAAACTTACCCCCAAGATAAAAGATACGGCAACAAGACTCTGGCTTATTTATATAGCTATAACAGTTTTGGATATACTGTTTTTAAAGATTTTCGGTATGGAGTGGTTTGATGCTGTAAATCATGCATTTTCAACCGTTTCTACAGGCGGTTTTTCGACAAAAAACAGCTCCATTGGGTATTATCATCAAGACGGCATCATCTGGACTACAACTGTTTTTATGATAATTTCCGGTATAAACTTCTTGGCTCATCTTAGGTTTGTAAACGGTGATACAAGCGGTTACAAAACAAGTGAAGTCAAATGGTTTTTGATAGCTATCTTTGTTTTAAGTTTATTTTTGTCGTTTGTTCATATGCAAATAGGTCATGATAGTTTTTATGATGCCATAAAACATTCAAGCTTTACCATAGCATCTGTGGTAACTACGACAGGTTTTGCCACTATAGACTACGGCAGTTGGTCTCATCTTGCAATAGCGATTATATTTATAGGTATGCTTCTTGGAGGAAATGCCGGTTCAACTGCAGGCGGTATAAAAATCATAAGACACATAATTATTTTTAAAACACTCTCACTTGAATTTAAAAAAATACTAAAACCAAACTTGATAGCATCTGTTTTTATAGACGGCATCAAGCAAAACCAACGGGTGATTTCTGCAACTTTTGGTTTTTTTGCTTTGTTTTTGATAACTGTAGGATTTTTAACCATTTATATTTATGCAAGAGGTTATGATGCTATGAGTGCAATCTCGGGTGCATTTGCCATAGTAGGAAATGTGGGACCGGGATTTTCACTTGTAGGACCTTCTGACAATTTTTCATTTTTCAGTGATATTGACAAAATTATATTTTCTGTGGGAATGATTATAGGGAGACTTGAGTGTTATACATTTTATGTGTTACTAAGTAGTGCTTTTTGGAAAAAATTTTAAAAAATATGAATTTTGTTGTTATCATTTGCCGATATAAATTGTATAATAAAAATAAAAAAAGAAACTCCTTTGATGCAAAGACATGTAACCGAACAGACAGTAATATTTTTTAGTGTAACAAAATGGGTTTTTCTTTCATCTGTTATAGGTGTGGTTATAGGCAGTGTTGTAACAGGATTTTTAAAGATACTTGAATTTAGTGAAGATTCAAGAGGACTGCTTCCGTTTGATTATTATTTCTCTCTTCCTTTTGCATTGATGCTGACTGTATGGATAGTAAAGACATTTGCTCCGTCTGCCGAGGGACATGGGACTGAGAAAGTTATCTCTGCAGTTCATAAAAATGACGGTAAGATAGATGTAAAAGTTATACCCGTAAAGCTTTTTGCAACTGTTCTTACAATATTTTCCGGAGGCTCAGTCGGTAAAGAGGGCCCCGGAGCACAAATAGGTGCGGGGGTTGCTTCACTTATATCTTCTATATTTAAGTTTAAAAAAGAGGATAGAAAAAAACTTGTCATATGTGGTATAAGTGCCGGTTTTGCTACAGTGTTTGGAACACCTGTTGCCGGGGCTATATTCGGTGTTGAGGTTTTGATTATCGTAGTTATAATGTATGATGTGCTTTTGCCGTCGTTTATAGCGGGGTTTGCCGCTTTTACGACTGCACAGTTTTTAGGCATACATTATACATACTACAATGTTCACTTTTTTCAGGATATATCTTTAAATCTTGCACTTATCATAAAAGTTGTTATTGGTGCACTCTTTTTTGGTTTTGTTGCCGATGTTACCATAACTACTGTTTCACACACGGCAAAATACATTAAAGAGATAAAAAGATTTAACGAATACGAAAAAGCTTTTATAGGTGGACTGATACTTATAGGTATGACTTTGGTGTTTGGACGAGACTACATAGGGCTTGGTTTAAATGTTATCTCTGAAGCTCTAAGCCCGGTTGCCGGTAATGTAACAGATATACACTGGTGGACATTTATACTAAAAACGATTTCAACTTCTATAACACTTGGAGTAGGAGGAAGCGGAGGAGTTATAACACCTATATTTTACATAGGTGCTACAAGCGGACATACTTTTGGAAGCATAATATCTCCTGAGCATGTAACACTTTTTGCAGCTCTTGGATTTGTCAGTGTAGTTGCCGCCACGACAAACACCCCTATAGCATCAACCATCATGGCAATAGAACTTTTTGGTATAGATATAGCACACTATGCAGCTCTTAGTGCGGTTATAAGCTTTTTGCTTTCAGGTCACAGAAGTATATTTCCTTCGCAGATACTTGCTATGAAAAAATCTGAAATGTTAACTGTTAAAGTGGGAGAAGAGGTTGAAAAAACAGATATAGAGCTTGATGAACATGAGTTAGATAAACTTGAACACTTAAAACAAAAACTCTCAAGAAATAAAAAAAGGAGAAAGTAAAACTACATAAAAGTAGTTCCACCATCAACTATAAGTGTGTGCCCGGTAATCCAGCTTGCTTCGTCAGAGCATAAAAACTTACATGCTCCACTTAAATCTTCAGGAAATCCCATCCTGTTTAGAGGACTTCTTTTTTCCGTTTCAGCTTTTACCTCTTCATAGTTTGGAAAAGCTCTTAGTGCATCGGTATCTATAGGACCGCCACTTACTGCATTTACTCTTATATTTTTTTCACCCAATTCTGCTGCGGCGTATCTAACCATAGCTTCAACCGCTGCTTTATTTGCACCGTGTCCCGCATAGTTTGGAGTATATATAAGGTTTCCGGTTGAACTCATAGAGATTATGCTTCCTCCACCTA
>WFOM01000145.1 GCA_015488075.1 Helicobacteraceae bacterium
CCATAAAGCTTTTTCATAAATCAAATTTTATCAAAAACTTTGTATAATAAAAAAACAAAAGATTAAAAGGTGTGATGATGATAGTTCATATCGTATTTTTTAAGTTTAAAAACGAAAACAAAGCTTACAATATGGCAAAACTTCAAAAAAAGTTAGAGGATCTTGAAGATAGTATAGATGAGCTCAACTCAATGGAAGTTGGAGTTAATTTCAACGAAAGTGAAAGAGCTTACGATATGAGTTTGTATGCAACTTATGACGGTGTTTTGGAACTCAAAGCTTATCAGGAACATCCAGATCATCAAAAAGTTGTAGAGTTTATAAAAGATGTGTGTGAAGATACCAAAGTTGTTGATTATGTATTGGAGTAGGTATGATTGATTATATAAAAGAACAGGTAAAACTTTCGTTTGAAACAAAACAAAAGATATATGAAAATGAGGATATACTAAAAACCATATCAAAAGTTGCCAAAGAGTGTATAAAAGCATATGAAAGAGGAAACAAAACCATATTTGCCGGTAACGGCGGAAGTGCGGCTGATGCACAGCACCTGGCGGCTGAATTGGTAGGCAGATACGGTTTTGACAGACCTTCCATACCCTCACTGGCACTTACAACTGATACTTCCGCACTCACAGCCATAGGAAATGACTACGGTTATGATATAATCTTTTCAAGACAGCTTTTTGGTATGGGTGTAAAAGGTGATATATTTTTTGGCATATCTACAAGCGGAAACTCTCAAAACATTGTAAATGCTTTTGATGTTGCAAAAGACAAAGGTATAACAACTGTTGCACTTGCCGGAAAAGACGGCGGTAAGATGGCCAAGATGGCAGACTACTCTATAGTTGTTCCTTCAGATTCTACTCCAAGGATACAAGAGTCACATATACTTATAGGACATATCATTTGTGACTTGATAGAAAAAGAGCTTTTTGGCGAGGTTGTATGAGCCATCCTGCACTTTTTTTGGATAGAGACGGTGTTATAAATGTTGAGAAAAACTATGTTTATAAGATAGAAGATTTTGAATGGATTGACGGGATATTTGATATATGCCGTTTTTTTCAAAAGAAAGGTTACAAGATATTTGTGGTAACAAACCAGTCAGGTATAGCAAGAGGTTACTACAGTGAAGATGATTTTAAGAAACTGACTTCCTGGATGGAAGCTGAGTTTGAAAAACAGGGTATAAACATCACCAAAACCTACCATTGCCCGCACCACCCAGATATAACAGGTGAGTGTAAATGCAGAAAACCAAATCCCGGCATGATACTAAAAGCAAAAGATGAATTTGATATAGATTTGAAAAGCTCTGTTTTGATAGGTGACAAACAAAGCGATATAGATGCTGCAAAAAATGCAGGTATAGAAAAAAGATATCTTTTTGGAAAAGATATAAAAAATCTAAAAGAGGTTACAGATGCTTTTGCTTAACTGTGGAGGAACTTTCAACAAAAGGTATAACCATATAACGGGCGAACTTGAAGTTCCTATGGACAATTTTGCCATTGAGAGGATTTTGGAGAGTTTTTATAATGATATAAACTTGGCGGGAGCTGTATATAAAGACTCTCTTGATATGACTTTGGATGACAGAAAACAGATAGCGGATATACTGTTTCATTCAAATGAAAAAAAGTTTGTTTTGGTTCACGGCACAGACACAATGGACAAAACTGCAGAGTTTTTGGATGAGATATTTGATGATAGAGTAATTGTTCTAACCGGTGCCATGAGACCTTTTGAGATAGACAATGTAGAAGCAAGTTTAAATCTCGGACTTGCCATAGGGTTTGTGCAAAGTTGTGAAACAAACGGTGTGTATATATGTATGAACGGTTTTATAAAAAGATGGAACAAGATAAAAAAAGACAAAAATCAGGGAAGATTTGTTGTTGAGGGTTGAGGTTTTAGGATTGAGGTTTGAGGGTTGAGGATTGAGATTTGAGAAAAGATGGTTTCAAGTCCAAAAGGTGCAATGGCACCGTGAGCCTTCCGCTGAGGAAAACCAAGTGTTAACGCAGGCTTAGGAATTTATTTCCTAAGCCGTATTAAAATAACAAAAGGTGCAATAGTGCCGTGGGCACTCCGCCGAGGAGAACCAAGCGTTAGCGTAGCCAAAAGAATTACTTCTTTTGGTGTATTAAAATTAATAAAAAGATGATATATGAGTGATATGATAAAGTGTGATCATTGCCATCTTGAGTTTAGCAAAGATGTTATGATAGAAGACAACGGACACTATTTTTGCTGTAATGGATGTCAGGGAGTTTTTCATCTTTTAAATGAGCAGGGTTTGGATAGTTTTTACGAAAAAGCAAAAGATGTAAAACTGACTCCGCCTACCAAACAGTTTGAAGATTCCAAAAACTTCAACACTCCGGCATTTTATGAAAAATTTGTCCGGTATGATGATGACGGTTTTGCTAAAGTTTCGCTTGTTATAGAGGGGATACACTGCAGTGCCTGTGTATGGCTGAATGAAAAAGCACTTTTAAATATGGAAGGCATTGTAGAAGCAAACATAAACTACACCAACAACAAAGCAACTATAGTCTGGGATGATGATATAGTAAAACTCTCAGATATAGTTGATATGATAAGAGCCATAGGTTATGATGCTTTTCCTTATGATCCAAAAATACAGGAGGAAAAAGCAAACAAACAAAGAAAAGACTACTATGTAAGGATGGCTGTTGCCATTTTTGGCTCTATGAATGTCATGTGGATAGCGGTTGCACAGTATGCAGGATACTTCAGCGGTATAAAAAAGGATGTGCAGTTTATCTTAAATCTTGCCGAGTGGGCACTTTCTACTCCTGTTTTGTTCTTTAGCGGATGGGTGTTTTTCAGGGGAGCTTACTATGCTGTAAAAACAAAACAGGCAAATATGGACTTACTTGTAGCAACGGGTGCACTTTTAACATATATTTACTCGATTTATATTACTTTTACACAAAAAGGTGAAGCATATTTTGACAGTGTAACCATGATAATCACCTTTGTTCTTATAGGTAAATTTTTAGAAGTTTTAAGCAAAAAAAATATAGCAGATGCCATAGATATAATGGGAAAAGATATCCCGTTGGAAGTTAAGATAAAAAAAGAAAACTCCATTGAAAATGTGAAACTAAAAGATGTAAAAGTAGGTGATATTTGTGTAGTAAATGCCGGTGAAAAGGTTTTGTTTGACGGTGTTGTTTTAAAAGGGAGTGGAAATTTTGACGAATCAAGCCTTACAGGTGAGAGCAGAGCTGTTTTCAAATCAAACGGTGACAAAGTTGTAAGCGGAAGTGTAAGTATAGATGCAGATATAGAGTTTAAAGTTTTAAAAGATTTTGAGCACTCGACACTCTCAAACCTTACAAATCTGCTTCAAGATGCCATAAACAAAAAGCCCAAAATCCAACAACTGGCAAATAAAATCTCAGAATATTTTTCTATTGTTATACTTAGTTTTTCTGTTTTGACATTTTTTGTGTGGTATTTTTATATAAGTGCAGATTTTGAAAGAGCTTTTATGGTGGCTATATCTGTTATAATCATAGCCTGTCCCTGTGCTTTGGCACTTGCTACACCTATAGCAACGCTTGTGGGGCTTGGAGTTGCATCAAAAAGAGGAGTTTTGTTTAAAGAGGCCGCACAGCTTGAGACTATGTCAAAAACAGATGTTTTGCTTTTGGATAAAACAGGGACTATAACTTACGGCAAACCAAAAGTGGTAAATGAAACGATATACAAAGATTTTGACAGAGTTTTGTTGTATTCTATGGTGAAAAATTCAAACCATCCTGTCTCAAAAGCAATTGCAGATTACTTAAAAGAAAATGATGAGGTTTTGTTTGATAAATATAAACAGCACAGCGCTTTGGGTATAGAAGCTTACAAAGACGGCATCAGGTATCTTGGTGGAAACAAAAAACTTTTGGAAAGTTTTGGGATAGAGTGCAAATACCACTCAGGAAAATCTGTTTTTTATTTTGGTATAGATAATGAACCGGTGGCTGTATTTGAGATAGAAGATGAGATAAAAAAAGATGCAAAAGATATCATAGCAAAAATAAAAAAAATGGGTATAAAACCTGTTATGATTACAGGAGATAAAAAAGAAGCAGCTCTGAAAGTAGCACAGGAGGTCGGTATAGATGAATGCTACTACGAGCTTTTGCCTGAGCACAAAATGGTATTTGTAGAAGATTTGCATAAAAAATCAAAAGTTGTTGTTATGGTAGGTGATGGTATAAATGATATACTTGCACTATCAGAAGCCGATATAGGTATAGCCATGGGCAGTGGCAGTGATATAGCCATAGAGGTTGGTGATGTTGTTTTGCTTGATGACAGTTTGAAATCTTTAAAAGATGCTTTTGTTTTATCAAGAAAAACATACTCACTTATAAAACAGAATCTTTTTATATCATTGGTGTATAATGCCATAACTATACCACTTGCCATGGCAGGATACATTATACCGCTTATAGCAGCAGTTTCTATGAGTTTTAGTTCACTTTTGGTTGTTTTAAACTCTATAAGACTTAAGAAGTTAGGGTTGAGGTTTTAGGATTGAGGGTTGAGGATTGAGGATTTAGGTTTGAGGATTGAGGTTTCTGGAGTAGAGACTTTAGTCTCGTTCTTAGAGTTTGAAAAAGATGATATTAAATCTAAAAGGTGCAATGGCATCGTGAGCCCTCCGTGCGGAAAACGGATAACAGATAACTGAAAACGGAAATTAGGATTGAGGATTTAGGAAAACGCAGATTTATCATATGTTTGGGAATTTATTTTCTAAGTCGTATTAAAATAACAAAAGGCGCAATGGCACCGCGAGCCCTCTGCTGAAGAGAACGTAGAGTTATCGTAGGCTAAGAAATTCACTTCCTAAGCCGTATTAAAATAAATAAAAAAGGTGCAATGGCACCGTGGGTACTCCGCCGAGGAGAACCTAGTGTTAACGTAGCCAAAAGAATTACTTCTTTTGGCGTATAAAATAATAAAAACAAAAAGGATTTAGATTTGAGTAACGGAATAATGACAATGATGCTGATAGGTTCTTTGTTTTTGGGAAGTTTGGCAGTTCTTGCTTTTATATGGGCACTAAAAACAGGTCAATTTGATGATGAGGAGAAGTTTAAAAATGCTGTTCATTTTGATAATGAAGAGG
>WFOM01000146.1 GCA_015488075.1 Helicobacteraceae bacterium
CTCGACTCTATAGACCCAAAAACCGTAACTTTTGACGAAGCCATAGAAAAACTGTATGAGCAGTATAAGGAGATAGCAGACAAAAGCATAAACTCATATAACCATACAAACAAAAATTTTGAAAAAATTGCCACAAAACAAAAAGAGATTATACAAAACTGCCAAGACAAGCATCATATAGATTTGGACTCAATATCTTCAAAATTCAACGAAATCCATGAACACATGGTGTCAGAAATCTCAAGAGCAAATCAGGTTATATCTGAACTCAAACAAAAAGTTGACTTTTTAGAAAAAGAAACAAATTTAGACTCGCTTACAAAAGTATATAACAGAAAAGCTCTAAATGAGTATCTTGACAAAGTATTTAAAAGAATGCCTATAAAACAAGAACTTCACATATTGCTTCTTGACCTTGATGACTTTAAATTAGTCAATGATACATACGGACATATAGCAGGGGATAAAGTATTGATATTTATAACACATTTATTAAAAAAGCTATTAAGAGACGGAGATAAAATATTTAGATACGGTGGAGAAGAGTTTGTTATAATTCTCAACAGAATTTCAGAAGAAAAATGTATACAAATTGCAAACAGATTAATAAAAAGTATAAATTCCAGTAATTTGGTTTATAAAGATAATTCTATAAACATTACAGTAAGTATAGGTGGAACAAAACTAAAGCCAAACGACACCATAGATACTTTTTTAACTAGAGCCGACAAAGCTTTATACAAAGCAAAAGAAAACGGTAAAAACCAATTTGTAGCTTTATAGAGGGATGTAAATGGAATTTAACTATTTTGACTTGATTATAGGTGCTATCATATTACTTCTTGGGTTAAAAGGGATTATAAACGGTTTTTTCAAAGAGGTGTTTGGACTTATAGGTATAGTAGGCGGTGTGTTTGTTGCTTCAAGAGTCGGAGACAGTGTTGGAAAATATCTCAGTGATATTGTTTTCAAATTTGATAACGAATCTGCTGTAAAATTTACAGGTTTTTTGGTAACTCTCATAGCTTTTTGGGCTTTGATGATATTTTTGGGAGTTGTATTTAAAAAGTTTTCAAAACTCAGCGGTCTTGGGATATTTGACAAGATACTCGGATTTGTCTTCGGTGCAGGCAAGTTTTATCTTATAATATCCATCATAGTTTTTGCCGTGTGGAATGTAAAAACCATAAGAGTAAACATCCAAAACAATGTAAAAAACAGTTTTTTGTTTCCATTGATGGTAGAAACCGGAAACTTTATCATGAAGATAGACCCTATCGATGCTGTGGATGAGCTTAAACAAAAACAGGATCAGCTTCAAGAAAAAATTGAAAAAACCATACAGAAAAATGTCAAGGAAAATATCCAGAACAAAACAGAAGAGATAAAAAAAGATATCAAAAAAACCTTGAATTAGGATTATAATTATGAACAAAGACTTTTCTACAAAAACACAAAAATATGATGAGCTTATTGAAGATTTCAAAACACTGCTTAAAAAAAACGGTCTTAAGTTCACTATGCAAAGAGAAGTTATATTAAAAGTGCTTTATGACAGTGATGAACATCTTACACCTGAAGCTTTGCACAGACTTATACAGGAAAGATATGCAGACCTTAAAGTAGGCATAGCAACAGTTTACAGAACTTTGTCTTTACTCGAAAATTCAGATATGGTTACCTCTTTGTCTTTTGGCTCACAGGGTAAAAAGTATGAACTGGGGGCAAAAGAGCATCATGACCATATGATCTGTATAGAGTGTGGAGATATACAGGAGTTTGTATGTGAAGAGATTGAAAAAAGACAGGAAGAGATAACAAAAGAGTATGGTTTTTTGATGAAAGACCACTCTATGCAAATTTACGGTATATGTTCAAAATGTCAAAAATCTTAAACAAGGAGTAGAATTGCCACTGTCAAACAAATATGTCCAGCAAAGAATAGAAAAAGCAGAAAAATTAAAAGAACTTGGGATAAACCCGTATGCAAACGATGCTAAAAGAAATACAACAGTTGAAAAATTTTTAAATGTAAATGAAGATGTTTACAATCTTGAAAACAAAAGAGATGAAAACAGAATCTACAGGGTTGCAGGCAGGATAAAATTTTTAAGAGTAATGGGAAAGGCAAGCTTTATAAAGATTGAAGATGAAAGCGGAATGTTACAAGTTTATGTAGCAAGAGACAACCTTCCTGAGGGATTTTATAACAATATATTTAAAAAGTTCATAGAAGTAGGTGATATAGTCGAAGTTGAAGGATATCCGTTTGTTACGGGAAAAGGGGAACTAAGTCTTCATGCACACGATTTTAAACTTCTTACAAAATCTGTAGCTCCTCTTCCTGAAAAATATCACGGTATAACCGACAAAGAGATAAGATACAGAAAAAGGTATCTTGATCTTATAATGAATCCAGATGTAAAAAAAGTTTTTAAAACAAGAAGCAAAGTCATATCTCTTACCAGAAGATTTTTTGAAGATAAAGGATTTTTGGAAGTTGAGACTCCTATGATGCATCCGATCCCAGGTGGAGCTAATGCAAAACCTTTTGTTACACACCATAATGCTTTGGATGTTGACAGATACTTAAGAATCGCACCGGAACTTTATCTTAAAAGATTGATAGTCGGCGGATTTGAAGCTGTTTTTGAGATAAACAGAAACTTCAGAAACGAAGGTATGGATGCTACACACAACCCTGAATTTACCTCTATAGAGTTTTACTGGGCATATAAGACCTATAAAGATTTGATAAATATAACAAAAGAGTATTTCAAATACCTGTTTGAACATCTTGATCTACCTACAATCCTTCCTTACGGAGATATGGAGATAGATTTTGGCAAATTTAAAGAGATTACTCTTATAGACTCACTAAGTGAGATTGGCGGTGTGCCAAAAGAGATAGTAAATGACAAAGAAAAAATCCTAAACTATCTAAAAGAACACAACATAGAAGCAGATGCAAATATGAGTCTTGGGCAACTGCAGGGTGAACTTTTTGATGAATTTGTAGAAGCCAAACTGATAAATCCTACTTTTATAACAGAATATCCTGTGGATATTTCACCGCTTGCCAGAAGAGATGACAACAAACCGGAAATAACACAGAGATTTGAGCTCTTTATTGGCGGAAGAGAGATAGCAAATGCATTCAGTGAGTTAAATGACCCGGTTGACCAGTATGAAAGATTTAAAGCACAGGTTGCGGCAAAAGATGCAGGTGATGATGAAGCACACCATATGGATACCGACTTTGTTGAAGCATTAAGTTACGGTATGGCTCCAACTGCCGGAGAAGGTATAGGGATGGACAGACTTGTGATGCTTTTGACAAATCAACATACTATCAGAGATGTCTTGCTGTTTCCTGCCATGAAACCTCTAAAAGAAGAGATTTCACTGCTTGATATGCAAGAAAATGAAGAAAACTAAAAAGGAGAAAATGTGAGCTTTTTAAAAGAATTTGACAGCGAAATTTATGAACTTTGTGAAAAAGAGTTAGAGAGACAAACAAATCATCTTGAGATGATAGCAAGTGAAAACTTTACCCTGCCTGCCGTTATGGAAGCTATGGGAAGTGTGTTTACAAACAAATATGCCGAAGGATATCCCAACAAAAGATACTACGGCGGATGTGAAAATGCAGATGCCGTTGAGCAGCTTGCAATCGATAGAGCAAAAAAACTGTTTAACTGTGAGTATGTAAATGTTCAGCCTCATTCAGGAAGTCAGGCAAACGGTGCGGTTTATGCAGCACTTATAAAAGCCGGTGACAAGATACTCGGTATGGATTTAAGCCATGGAGGTCACCTTACACACGGCTCAAAGCCAAGCTTTTCAGGTAAAAACTACCAAAGCTTTACTTACGGTGTCGAGCTTGACGGAAGGATAAACTACGACAGAGTGCTTGATATAGCAAAGATAGTTCAGCCAAAGATTATAGTTTGCGGTGCAAGTGCATATGCAAGAGAGATAGATTTTAAAAAATTTAGAGAAATAGCTGATGAAGTAGGAGCCATACTTTTTGCGGACATAGCACACATAGCAGGTCTTGTATGTGCAGGTGAACATATGAGTCCGTTTCCTTATGCAGATGTTGTAACAACAACCACTCACAAAACTCTTGCAGGGCCAAGAGGCGGAATGATAATGACAAATGATGAAGATATAGCCAAAAAGATAAACTCTGCAATATTTCCCGGTCTTCAAGGCGGACCTTTGGTTCATGTTATAGCCGCAAAAGCTGTCGGATTTAAACACAACCTCTCACCTGAATGGAAAGAGTATGCTAAACAGGTTAAGAAAAATGCCAAAGTGTTAGCCGAAGTTTTAATAAAAAGAGGATATAATGTAGTAAGCGGAGGAACAGACAACCACCTGGTTCTTGTCAGCTTTTTGGACAAAGATTTCAGTGGGAAAGATGCAGATGAGGCTTTGGGCAATGCAGGTATAACCGTAAACAAAAACACAGTTCCGGGCGAAACAAGAAGTCCGTTTGTAACAAGCGGTATAAGGATAGGCTCGCCTGCCCTTACAAGCAGAGGGATGAAGGAAGCAGAATTTGAACTTATAGCCAATAAAATAGCTGATGTTTTGGACGATATTAACAACACACAGCTTCAAGCAAAAATAAAAGAGGAGCTTGTAGCACTTGCCCAAAAATTTGTTATATACAATCAACCAACTTATTAACTAAGGATTTGATATGACGGCAATGGATCTAAAACTTATAAAAATCATATCTGACCACTACTGGATAAAAAGAGACAAAACCGTAGATAAAATCTCTTTTAAAGGCAGAACTTTTTTTAACAAATTTGAAAAAATTCAAGAGCCTCTTACACAAGCCGTCATAAACAAACACCTAAAAAAAGAGATAACAGTTGCACATTCACTTATAAACAAGTTCAACAAAGTTGAAAACATAGTTTTTGACTACAACGGAAGAGACCCTGACAGATTTTATCACAAGGCACAGTTGTTGCTTAGAGAAGAAGGGTTTATAAATTTTACGGCATATGATAGTAAAACACCGGGACATTTACACCTGTATATACACAAGGGGCATACAACTTTGAGTGAAGCCGTGCAGCTTGGAAAACTCTTAAGTATGAAACTTGCCCAGAAAACTCCAAAACAGTGGAGGATGTTTCCAAATGACGATATGCCTCCTGAGTATAACATACTGATACTTCCTTATGAAGTATTTGCAAAAGAAAGAGGTGCCTCATGGTCAAAACATATGTAAAAAGATCCAATACAAAGGAAGTCAAATGGAAGAGAAACAAGAGTTAAATGATATAATCCTGAACAAAGGCTCAGGTTCAAATACAAAAAAAACTATACTGGCAGTAGCGACACTCGGTGTCATACTTGTTATAGTTGTTTTGGTTATGAATACAATCAACTCTACAGATACTACTTTGCCAGAAACCAAACAGGTGGCACTTCCTCCAAAACCTGAAGTAAAACAACAAAACAAAAACGAAGAGCCGCTTTTTGAAGATGTGGAAGTGGTTGACGAACAGTCAAATGATGAAGAAAAACTTGATGACATAGCAAAAAAACTGAAAAAACAAAGCAAAGAAGAAACCCAGGAGGTTGTAACGGTAGAAGATGAACCAAAATCACAAACACCTGTTGTAAAAAAACAATCTGAGAAAAAAGTTATCACAACACAAAAAACACCTGTAAAAAAAGGCTCATACTATGTTCAAGTTGGCTCATTTTCAAAATATGCACCTGATAACAAATTTCTAAACAAAATAAAAGCAAACGGTTACAACTACAGCTTTCATAAAGTGGTTGTTAAAGGCAAAACTATAACAAAAGTTGTAATAGGACCGTATAAAACAAAATCTGATGCAAAAAAAGATCTTGGAAATATAAGAAAAAGCATCATAAAAGGTGCTTTTATAGTAAAACTAAGAAAATAAGGCAAAAAGGTTGATATATTCAAGACAGTTTTTACTAGATCAGTTTGCTCCCATAGCGGTATATGCAAAAATAAAATATTTTTTTGACGACAAAGTAAACTACCTTTTTGAAAGTGCAGACGGATGCGGAGGAAACTACAGTTTCATATGTATCGGATACAGAGAAAGAATCCAATACAAAAACAACAAAACCGTATATACAGACAAAAACGGAAACAAAAACGAACTTGATACAAATCCGTTTGACTTTTTAAAAGACTACTATAAAAAAATAGACAAAACAGCTTACAAAGAGGCTACAGAAACTCTCGGCATAGGGTATGTGGACGGTTTTATAGGGTTTATAGGTTATGATATGGTTAAAGTTTTTGAGCCTGTTTTAAAAAAATACATGGACAACCTCCAAGATGACCTAAATACACCTGATCTTGATTTGATACTTCCAAAACTTGTTGTAGTTTACTCACACAAAGAACACAAGATAACTCTTGTTTCTACTTTAAATGAAATTAAAAACAGATTTGATGAGATAGAAAACAGCTTAAAAGGCTCATACGACTATATACCTCTTGTTAAAAACAAACTTTCAAAAGACGGATATTTTATACACTCAAAAGAGAAATTTTTTGAGATGGTTTCAAAATCAAAAGAGATGATAAAAAGCGGTGATGTTTTTCAGATCCTTATGACAAACAGATATGTGCAGGAAGGCAAGATAGATCCTTTCAGTTTTTACAGGATTTTAAGAACAAAAAACCCATCTCCTTATATGTATCTGCTAAGCTATGAAGATTTTAACATAGTCGGAAGCTCACCTGAAGTTATGGTGAGACTTAAAAACGGTGAGATACTGCTTCGCCCGATTGCCGGAACAAGAAAAAGAGGAAAAACCAAACAAAGAGACAAAGAACTTGAAGAGGAACTTCTAAACGATCCAAAAGAGCTGGCAGAGCATCTTATGCTTATAGACCTTGGAAGAAACGATGTCGGAAGAGTTGCAAAGGTAGGAAGTGTTAAAGTTGAAGATATGATGCATATAGAGAGATACTCTCATGTTATGCATATAGTAAGTGATGTTGTTGCCCAAATAGATAATGATAAAGATATGTTTGATTTGTTTATGGCAACATTTACAGCCGGAACGATGACAGGTGCTCCAAAGATAAGAGCTATGGAGCTTATAGCAGAGTTTGAAGGGATCAAAAGAGGATACTACAGCGGTAGTATAGGATATTTTGGATTTGATGGCAATATGGACTCTGCTATAACCATAAGAACTGCACTTATAGATGATGAAAAAATTGTTCTTCAAGCAGGTGCGGGGGTAGTCGCTGACAGTATAGATGAACTTGAGTATCTTGAAGTTACCAACAAACTAAAAGCTCTTATGAGTTCGCTTGAGGACTTAAATCAGTGAAACTTTTTGCTATTTTTGGCAATCCTGTAGCACACTCCAAATCTCCACTTATGCACAATGCTGTTTTTAAAGCTCTTGGTATCAAAGCCTGCTATACAAGAGTTTTACTAAAAGACGGAGCCAAACTAAGAGATACTTTTTTAAAACTAAATCTCAGTGGAGCAAATATAACTGTTCCACACAAAGAAGCAGCTTTTAAATCATGTGATGAAGTAAGAGGGTTTGCAAAAAAAGCCGGTGTGGTAAATACCATAGTAAAAGAAGATGACAAACTGGTAGGCTATAACACCGATGCCGACGGTTTTTTATACTCCATAAAAGATTTTAAAGATATAAAAAACATTTTGGTAATAGGTGCAGGAGGAACGGCTAAGGCACTTGTGCAAAAATTTTTGGATGAAGGTTTTGATGTAAGCATCCTAAACAGAAGTGAAAAAAGGCTTTCTTTTTTTGAACAATCAGGTGCAAAAACTTATAGTTGGGACAACTTCAAAGCAGATAGTTTTGACTTGGCGGTAAATACTACAAGTGCAGGCCTTGAGGATGAAAGTCTGCCTGTTCCTGATGATATGGCAGATAAAATTATCTCAAATATAAAATATGGTGCGGATGTTATATACGGCAAAAAAACACCTTTTGTAAAACTGCTTGAAAAAAATGGCATACCATACAAAGACGGCAGTGATATGCTCCTTGCTCAAGGAGTTTTGGCAAATCACCTTTTTTTGGGAAAAAGATACGATACACAAACCATACAGAAATATATGGAAAAAGTATTTAGATACTAATCTTCTCCTGCCCTATTCTGTAAAGTGCAAAATCATACTTTAACGGGTCATTTTTATCAAACTCTTTTAGTTTTTCTGTCAGTTCTATCGCGGCTTGAAGGTCGTATGTTTTTCTGCTTAAGAGTCCTAGTTTTTTTGATACATTAAAAGTATGGGTATCTAGTGGGATTATAAGATCGCTTTTATCTATATCTTTCCATAAGCCTAAGTCTATATTATCATCTCTTACCATCCATCTTATATACATCATCCACCGTTTTAATGCACCTGCTCCCTTTGTTTTGTATGTCTCTTTTGATATAAGAAAATTATACCCCTGTGTATCTACAAAACCGGCCTTTTTTACGGCTTTTATAAGTTCGTTTACACCTTCTATAACATCTCTTTTGTTTTTATATCCTTTTTTGAAAATCTCTTCAAGGCTTTCATTTTTTTTAATCTTTGAAAGTGCTGTAAACAAAGTTGCAACATCTGTTGAAGTCTGAAATCTGTAGTAATGGTTTTTCAAACTCTCTTTTATAGTTTTTTCATCACTCTCAAGAAGAGCAAAATCAAGACTTCTTAAAAATTTCACTATCTGTTTTACATTTCCATAGGCAAACAATGAACATACAAGTGCTACAAACTCATCTTTATACTCTCTTGCGACTATAATAGGATCTAATCTATCTTCATTAACTTCACTGAAACTGTCTCTTTTAGCTACCTCTTTGTCTAAAAGTTTTTTTATCTTCAAATCTTTAGTTCCCAATCCTTTATACCCCCAACCTGTAAAGCTTTTTTCTTTCACTTGAGCCCGGTATGTTTAACTGAAGTCTGTATTTGGCTATAGTTCTTCTTCCTATATCTACTTTGAATTTTTCCTGCACCATACTCAAAATCTTCATATCGCTAAGAGGCTTATCTTTTGGTTCATTTTTTACTAACTCTTTTACAAAATCTTTTATAGCAGCATTTGAGATATCTTCTTCTATGGCGGTTGTGAAAAAGTTTTTCATAGGTATAAGTCCCCTGTTGCATGCTATATATTTGTTTGCTATGGCTCTTGATATGGTTGAGGGGTTGTGTCCAAATTCATCTGCCAGAGTTTTTAATGTAAGGGGCTTTATATCTCCTCCGATAAAAAAATCATACTGATACTCTATAATCATAAGTCCAACTTTGTAAAGTGTTGCTTTTCTCATCTCTATGGCATCAACCAGATTTTTGGCTTCTTTTAGTTTGTGTTTTACAAACTCCATATCTTCATCATAACTTCTGTCTATCTCTATCACAGGATAATAATCATCATTGAGTTTTATCTGTATGTTTCTTTCTTCATCAAAATATATATAGATATCCGGCACTATCTGCTCCTCATCTTCTAAGTATTCAAGATTTGGAGGGTTTTTAAAACCTTTTACAACCTTTATGGCCTCATCAAAATATGCTTCTTTAGAGTATGAGTGAATATTTTCCATATCATTTATAAGTTTTAGAGCCAGAGTGTAAGCACCGTCTGAAATCTCTGCATTGTCAAGCTGAAACAAAAAAGACTCTTTTAGATCTTTAGCCCCTATCCCGACAGGTTCTATATATCTAAAGCGGCTTCTGATTTTTTCAAATTCGTTTGATTCTATACCGTTTTCATCGCAAAACTTCGTTGTATCACCTTCATAGTAACCGTTTTCATCAAGATTTTTTACGACAAATTCGGCAATTTTTCTTGAAAGTGGTGTCGGAAAAAGATGAGAGTCTATCTGCTTATACAAAACATCATACAAAGACTCTTTTTGTATGGTAAGTGCTTCAATCTTCTCACTGCTTGCATTGTGAACATATCCGTTTAAAATCTTTTTCGGAATCGATGATGAAAAATCCTCTTCGTTTGGATTTTTAACCTCTATAAGAGGATTTTCTTCTACAAAAGGTTTTATAGCTTCATTTAGTTCAAGTATATTTGAATGCAAAATAGGAAGCCAGTTTTTAAGTGTGGAAGAGAGTTTGTGTTTTGTTTCAACTCCTCCACTTATCTTTAAACCAACCCCCATAAACTGCCCTAAAACTTAAACTCTTCACCAAGATAGTGTTTTCTGACATCTTCGTTTTTGCTAATCTCATCACTTGTTCCGCTGGCAAGAAGTTCACCAGATTTTATAACATATGCCCTGTGGCAAACCGAGAGTGTCTCTCTTACATTATGATCGGTTATAAGCACACCTATACCTATAGATATCAACTGCTCTATAACTTTTTGTATATCAACAACCGCAATAGGATCAACACCTGCAAAAGGCTCATCAAGAAGAAAAAACTTTGGTTCATTAACCAAAGCTCTTGCTATCTCAACCCTTCTTCTTTCACCACCGCTTAAGCTGATACCTTTTCTGTATCTGATAGGCTCTATGTTAAACATATCCAGAAGCTCTTCTATCCTTTTTTGCTGTTGTTGTTTTGATTTGTATCTTACTTCTGCAGCTACCAGCAAATTTTCTTCAACAGTTAAATCTTTAAAAACAGATGCCTCCTGAGGAAGATAGCCTATACCTTTTATAGCCCTTTTGTGCAAAGGCAAAACAGATATATCTTCATCATCAAAAAACACTTTTCCTCCGGTTGCTTCTATAAGTCCGCATATCATATAAAAAGTAGTGGTTTTTCCTGCACCGTTTGGTCCAAGTAGCCCTACTACCTCACCACTGCTTACATCAAGCGATATACCTTTTACTATCTCCAAATCTTTTATGGTTTTTTTTAAATCTTTTGCAACAAGCTTATGCATAACTTACCCTGTATTCTCTTTTGTCGTCTTTTTTTTCTATCTCTATCTTTGCAACCTCAAAGCCGTAAGATTTTAACATATTTTCCAACTCGTCATTACCCCACTCTATAAAATGAAGGCCCTCTTTTTCAAGCTCTTCTAAAAGTCCCAAAGATATAAAACTCTCCAATCCTTTATTGTAAATGTCATAATGATAAACCCTATCACCATATATCTGCTGAAGAGAAAAGGTAGGTGATGTTACATCATCATCCAATCCCAGAAAACTTGCAAAACGGCGAACAAGAGTTGTTTTGCCGCTTGCCAAATCC
>WFOM01000147.1 GCA_015488075.1 Helicobacteraceae bacterium
CAATATGCATAACGGCAGTATGCTCAAATGAAGCGGCTATATCTTTATAATCGTCTTTTTTTGCATTTTCAAGTGAGAGTCTGACGGCATTTTTAAGACCGGAGTAGCTAAAAGCGATTTTGGGAGACTGCGAAAGAGGGACGGTGTAGTTATAACGGTGTCTGTCTCCATCTTTTGCCAGTTCTTGTATGTGAGGACCTCCGGGATATGGCAGACCAAGCATTTTTGCAACCTTGTCAAAACTTTCTCCAAAACTGTCATCCATAGTTTTTGCAACAGTTTTTATATCTTCAAAACTTTTTGCCTCCATTATCTGGGTATGGCCGCCACTTACCAAAAGAACACTCATTGGCATTGTCTCATCTTTTTCGATAAAAAGCGAATAAATATGCCCTGTTAGATGGTTTACGGATATAAGAGGAACATCCAAAGCTATGCCAAGAGCTTTCGCCATAGACACACCCTCAAGCAAAGTGACACTAAGGCCCGGATGTGTTGTAACGGCTATCGCTTTTACATCATCAAGAAACTCTTTTATCTCTTCCAGGATTTTCGGAAGTGCCGTTGCATGAAGTCTTGCCGCAAGTTCAGGCACCACTCCGCCGTAAACACTGTGGTCTTTTTCCTGGGAGATTTTTTTGTGAAACACAAGCTTAAGCGAGTCTATATCGGTAAGTGCCAAAGAGCTGTCATCACAGGAGCTTTCTATACCCAAAATCAACCGCATAGTTTTTCTCTTATAATTTTGTCTGCTTCGAAAACATCATCTATAGAGTTTATGACAATACCCTCATACTCATAAAAACACTCTACAATCTCTTTTGATATATCTGTAAAAGCTATCTTTTTGTCTATAAACTTTTTTATAGCCGCTTCATTTGCGGCATTTACCACTACACCAAGTTTTGGTTTTTTAAGCAATTCTTCTTTTATCTGCCATACCGGGTATCTGTCTTTTTCTATCTTTCTAAACTCGAGATTTCCTATCTCTGTCAAGTCAACATGAGGGAGGATATTTTCATCCACTTTGCCCAAAATCGCATAGGCTATGGGAAGTTTCATATCTGTATGTGCGATATGTGCGGTGGAGCTTCCGTCAACAAAGTTTATAACCGCATGTATGATCGATCTGGTTTCTATAACGGCATCATAACTGCCCTTGCCAAAAAGCCATCTGGCTTCTAACAGCTCAAAAAGTTTGTTGACCATTGTGGCACTGTCTATGGTTATCTTTTGACCCATAGACCAGTTTGGATGTTTTTGTGTGTCTTCAAATGTGGCTGTTTTGAGTCTGCTTATATCCCAGTCTCTAAAAGCCCCTCCGCTTGCGGTTATAACCATAGAAGATATCGGTTTGTCTTGCAAAAGATACCAAAGTCCGAAATGCTCACTGTCAATGGGAATGATGTTTGAAGTATCTATAAATGCTCCTGCGGCAACGAGGCTCTCTTTGTTTGCAAGTGCCACTTTTTTGCCTGATGTGAGTGCGGCAACTGTAGGGGCAAGTCCCAAAAAACCCACAAGTGCATTTATAACGAATCTGGAACTACTATCTTTTATAACACGGACAATCTCATCCTCACCTGCATAAACTCTGTCGTGTTCTATCTTTTGTTTTGTTGCCCTGTCGGCTACAACAACAACTCTTGGGTTGTGTTCTTTTATCTGTTTGTTTAAAAGTTTGTAGTTTCTGCCCGCAACCAAAACATCTACATTTAGGTTGTATCTTTTTGCTATATAAAGTGCATTTACCCCTATGGAACCGGTAGAGCCTAAAACTATCAACTACACCAAACCTCTTAAAAGGATAAGCATCACAATACCGCCAAAGAGATAGCCGTCTATCCTGTCCAAAACTCCTCCATGACCCGGAAGTATGTCTCCGCTGTCTTTTACACCGGCTTCTCTTTTGAGTCTGCTCTCAAACAAATCCCCAAACACACCGGCAAGACTTACACCAAAAGAGACTATAAAAGATGGGAAAAAGTCAACAAATGTAAGCCCCATAAAAACTCCGCCTATGGTTGCAACTGCAACACCGCCTACAACCCCCTCCATCGTTTTGTTAGGACTTGTAGGGGAAAATTTGGTTTTTCCTATGCTTTTTCCTACCCCATATGCTCCTATATCCGTAAGTGCAACTATAACAAGCAGCCATACAAGAGAAATCATACCGTAGGTTTTATACAAAGCAAGTATAAACAGCATACCTGCCGTTGGATACACAAAAGGAAAAAAATCAAACTTTGCATACTCTTTGTCAAATGCAACAAGCGAAGCATAAATCACAACCAAAAGTATGGCTATGTCATCCGGATTTGGGAAAAATGCGGCAAAGAACCATACAAAAAGTGCTATATAAACATAAAGTTCTTTTTTGAGATTTTTAAGCTTCATAACCTCTTTGAAGGCGATTATATAAACAAGACCGAAAAATGCCCAGGTTATAAAAAAACTGTCTATTATCCCGACTAAAGCAACAACACCAAGTAAAACCAGCCCTGTTGCCAGTCTCTCTTTGTCTTCAAACATATACAGCCTTATAAAAAAAACATTTTTAACATTATATCAAGTATTCATAAATTTATTTTACCAAGAAATAGGCTCAGGTGATAGTAATAGGTAAAATTTTAAAAAGAAATCTCTAAAACGATCTTGATCCTACAAATTTTATATATATTTAAGCCAATATAGCCTATCATTACACTTGACTGACCGTCGGTCAAGTATGTTGTGGTATCTGAAACAAACTAAAAAAGACTGTTATAACAAACTGAAAAGAACCGCTATGATGTAAGGTTGTAATATATGGCAAAAGTTGTAGACAAAGAGAAAAAAAGAAAACAAATAGCCCTTTGTTGCAAAGAGCTTATAGTTAAAAATCCTATAAACAACATAACCGTATCTGAACTTGCAAAAGCCGCAAATATAGGCAAAGGGACTGTTTATGAGTATTTTGAAAATAAAGAGGAGATAGTTTTTGAACTAACAGACACTCTTATACAACAGCACCTATTTGATATAAACGAAAAGCTCTTGCAGGCTAAAAACATAAAAGAAAAGATAGAGATACTAAGCAGTTTTTATTATGACGAGGAGAGCTACGAACTAAGAGAGATATATAAAAAATTTATAGCCATAAGCATAACAGACAACAACAAAGATGTAAAAGAGTTTCAAAAAGAAGCAACTAAAATATATCTTGAGAAGTTTATGGAAATTCTGGATGAAGCGATCAAGAACGGATATATAAAAGAAGAGGCAAAAATCTTTGCCAAAACGGTGTTTGATGCAAGTCTTGGTATATTTTTGCAAAATGTCATGAGCGACAGTGAAGAAAACATAAAAAAGGAGATGAACATGCTGATAGAAAACTTTTTGTCGGTGGTAAGAAAATGAGGTACCTTGTTTTACTGGCTCCTTTGTTTTTATACGGATACAATCTAAAAGAGCTTATATCTTTGGCAAAACAAAACAACCATCTTGTAAAATCAAAAAGTTATGAACTGTCCTCAAAAGAGGCAAAACTAAAAAGTGCGGATTCAGACTATTTTCCAACCATAGATTTGCAGGCTTTTTACCGAAACAAGGACAACCCTGACCCGTTTACTCCAAAAGGGATATATGGAGGCGGTGCAAAGCTCGAATACAACATATATGACGGCTCCAGAAGATACTACAACAAAAAAGCAAAAGAAAGTGACAAAAAAGCAAGCAGATATGAAAAACTGTCATCCGTAAAAGAGGTTGAACTTGCAGTTACAAAAGAGTTTTTCACCGTCAAATCACTGCAGGCAAAACTAAAAGCCCTAAAAAAGGCAAAAGAGGCGATAGCTACACAGCTTAAAAAAGCAAAAGAGTTTTACAAAGTCAAACTTGCCACAAAAGACAGGGTAGACAGACTCCAATCAGCATACAGCAATGCGATGTATGAGATAGAGGTTTTAAAGTATGAGATCCTCTCACACAAAAAAGAGCTTGAACTTTTGGTAGATACTCCGGTTAAAACCGTAGATGAGTCTGAATTTGTAAAACAGGATGCAAAAAAAGAGACACTTGATGCCATAACATCTCTAAAATACAAAGCACAAAGTATAAACAGTCTCTCTGAAACCATAGACAGTTACTACTATCCTCAGATAAAAATCAGTGACGAGTATAATTTTTACGGATATCATGACAAACCAAATGCCACACTGCCGTTTATAGGACCTTTGCCTGTAAACTACCCTGACAGACAAAACAAACTTTTACTGACAGTTGGGCTTAGAGTCTTTGACTTTGGAAAACTCAGCAAAGAAAAAGAAGCTGTTTTAAAACAAAAGCTCTCACTAAATGAAACGATACTTTACAAACAAAAAGAGCAGGAGAAAAACATATATCTTGCAAAAGAGAGGATAAAAACGGCAAAACTGAGTCTAAAAGCAACAAAAGACTCACTCACAGCTGCTAAAAGCAGTTTTGATGTTATAAAAGAGAAGTATGAAGCAAATCTGGTTGACAATGTGGTGTATCTTGATGCACTTACAAACCTTACAAAAGCAAAAGCAACCTACGAAGATGCAAAAAACCAACTGGAACTTTCTTACGGGATGCTTTATTTTTATCTAGGAAAAGACCTTGAGGAGTATATAAAATGAGAGTTTTGTTTTTGATGATTTTTGGTATAAGTTTGTTTGCGGACATTTATGCGACTTTTGATGTTTTTCCAAAAAGAAGTGCAAACCTTGCATTCAGCTCAAGCGGCATAGTTGAAAAAGTAAATGTAGATATAGGAAGCAGGGTAAAAAAAGGGGATGTTTTGGCAAAGCTTAAAAATGATGAGATAAAAGCACTCGTTGAGATGGCAAAAGCAAAACTTCAAAAAGCACAAACCGCACTAAAATATGCAAAAAGAGAATACGAAAGACAGACAAAAGTCAAACATCTTCTTGATGCAAGTGTATATGACAAAGTTGAAAATGCCTATGAGAGTGCACTTGTAAACTACAATGAAGCAAAAGCAAATCTTGCCTACAAAAAAGAGCTCCTGGAAAAGACATACCTAAAAGCTCCGTTTGACGGCATAATATATGCAAAAATGGTAGAAGCGGGAGATGTTGTAAGTGGGGCGATGATAAGAACCATACTCAAGCTTGAATCAACTACAAAAAGAGAACTTCACATATATTTTGACCAAAAATACCACACCAAAGTCAAAGTCGGAGACAAGTTTATATACAAAATCGACGGTGAAACACAAACAAAAACCGCAACTATAACAAAGATATACCCAAACTCAGATATAAAAAGCAGAAAAATGACAGCCGTTGCAGATGTCCAAGGTGAAACAGTCGGGCTGTTTGGAGAGGGATATATAAAAGATGAGGATTGAGGATTAAGAAAAAAGGCAAAAATGGCTCCGTGAGCCTTCCACTTAGGAAAACCAAGTGTTAGCATAGGCTAAGAAATTTACTTTCTTAGCCGTATAAAAATAAATCAAAAGGCACAATATGTATAAACTGGCTATAAAAAGACCGATAGCAACACTGATGTATGTTGTGACACTTATTATATTTGGATTTATAAGTTTTTACAAAATGCCAAGTGCACTTTTTCCAAAAGTAGATTTTCCCATAGTAACCATAACCACAGTATATCCAGGTGCAGACCCATCTACCGTAGAAAGCAAAATAACAGACAAGATTGAAGAAGCGGTATCTAGTGTATCAGGGATAGACAAACTGGAGTCTATAAGCTCAAACGGTATAAGCACCGTTATAATCACATTTTTTCTGGAAAAAGATCTGGAATCTGCCACAAACGATGTCAGAGACAAAATCTCAAAACTAAATCTCCCAAAAGAAGCAAAAAAACCACTTGTAAGCAAGCTTGACATAGGTGCGGCACCTGTTATAAAGATATTTTTAACGGCAAAAAATAAAGACAGGCTCTCACTTATGGAATTTGTTGATAACTATGCCAAGCCGTCTTTGGAAAAGATTATAGGAGTAGGAAGTGTTCATGTGGTAGGATACCGTGACAAAGAAGTAAAGATATATCCTGATATATACAAACTTAACAAATACCATATAGCTTTGGATGAACTAAACAACATCATAAAATACGAAAATGTAAAGCTTGGTGGAGGCAAGATTGTATCTGACAAACATGAAATCATTATAAAAACAAAAGCAGATGCCAAAACCATAGAAGAGATAAAAAACATATATATAAAAGATGGCCTGAAGCTAAAAGATATAGCCGATGTCAAATTTGGACTGAGCGATCCAAAAAGCTATGCATCATATAACCAAAGAGACGGTGTTTTGCTTGAAGTCCAGAAGGTATCGGATGCAAATACTCTTGATGTCATACAAAAGGTTAAAAAAACCGTTCCTCTTATAAAAGAAAAAGCAGGGGATGCCTTTGGTGTATATGTTATGCAGGATAAGTCCCCTTTTATCATCCACTCCATAGATGAGGTCAAGTTTGATTTGATATTTGGAGCGATTTTGGCTGTTGTTATAGTTTTTGTATTTTTAAGGAACATAAAAATTACGATGATATCTGCCATATCCATCCCATCATCAATACTTGGAACAATCTTTTTGATGGACTTTGCAGGATACAATCTAAACAGGATGACTCTTATAGGGCTTACTCTTGCCATCGGCATTATCATAGATGATGCGGTTGTTGTGCTTGAAAATATTTACAAAAAACTTGAAGAGGGCAAAAGCAGGGTTGAAGCGGCTTTTTACGGTGTAAAAGAGATAGCTTTTGCCGTTCTTGCTATATCTGCCATGCTTTTGTCTGTCTTTTTGCCTGTAAGTTATATGAGTGGAATAGTAGGGAAATTTTTTGAATCTTTTGCTATGACTGTGGGCTTTGCCATCATCATCTCTTATACCGTTGCATTGTCTTTGATACCAAGCATAAGTGCCAGAGTCTTAAACAACAAAAAAAGTTTTATATACACGGCAACCGAAAATATATTTCTAAAAACAGAACAGTTTTATGAAAAAGTTTTAAAAATCTTTATAAAGCATCAGTATCTAACCATCACGGCGGTATTTTTGGTTGTATTTGCCTCACTCTCTTTGTTTCCAAAAATCGGTATGGATTTTATACCAAAAGAGGACAACAGCGAATTTGAAGTAGATATAAGAGCAAATCCAAATACAAACCTCAGCCAGATGATCAAACTTACAAACAAGCTTGACAGTGTTATAAAGAAACAAAAAGAGATACAATACACATCCATAAGTATAGGTTACAATGCATCAAAAGAGATTAACAAAGCAAAAATCTATGTTCATCTGACACCTCTTGAAAAAAGGGAACTCTCACAGGAAGAGCTTATACAAAAAACAAGAGATATTTTACAACCTTACGAAAAAGAGGCATTTATAACGGTTGCTGCCATACCTGTTATACAGGGTGCGGGAGTAAAAGTGCCTTACCAGATAGTTTTAACCTCATTTGATAATGATGCACTCGAAGCATCTGCCAAAAAACTTATAAAAAAACTAAAAGCAAAAAAAGGGTTTGTTGATGTTGACAGTTCGCTTGAAGATAAAAAAACACAATACGAGATTTCCATAAAAAGAGATGTCGCATCAAGATACGGTATAAACTCTATAAAGATAGCAAACCTTATTTTTGATGCTTACTCCAGCGATCTTGAGATAAGCTATTTTGAAAACAAACACAAACAATACAATGTGGTTTTAAGACTATCAGACAACCAAAGAAAATCTATAAACGATCTGAAAAAACTGCAGATAAGAGCTAAAAACGGCCGTCTTGTATACCTTGACGGGCTTATAGATATAAAAGAGGTTCCGTCACAAAACTCCATAAGACGATTTTCAAGAGAAAGAGCTGTTTACATATATGCTGATTTAAACGGTCTTGATCTTGGAGGAGCCATAAAATACACCGACTCTGTTTTGCCAAAAGTGCTTGAAAAAGGAGTAGGTTACAGATATACGGGTTTTGCAGAGGAGATGGGCAAAACTATAAAAGCATTTGGAAGTGCCATAGCTCTTAGCATAATCCTTATGTATATCATCCTTGCCATACTGTATGAGTCGCTGATACAGCCGATCATCATTATGATAACAGTGCCTCTTAGCATCAGCGGTGTGCTTTTGTCGCTTTATGGTTTTGGAATGCATTTTAGCCTGTTTGTTTTGATAGGTTTTATGCTTCTTATGGGTATGGTGGGCAAAAACGGTGTTCTTGTTGTAGATTTTGCCAACATGGAACTAAACAAAGGAAAAAATCTAAACGATGCACTGGTAGCTGCCGGGAAAGAAAGGCTAAGACCGATTCTTATGACCACATTTGCCATGATATTTGCCATGATACCGATTGCCATAGCAAAAGGGCTTGGAAGCGAGATAAAAGCACCTATGGGTGTGGCGGTTATAGGCGGACTTGTAAGTTCTATGATACTTACACTTATAGTTATACCGTCATTTTACAAAATATTCTACAAATTTGACAAAAAACTAAGAAGTTTTTATGAGATAGAGGATAAAATCCTCTAACTTACTGTTTTAGACCTATAAGGGTTTGCAGAAGCTGGTCTGAAGTAGTTATGGTTTTACCGTTTGCTTGATATCCTCTTTGTATTATTATAAGTTGAGTAAGAGCTCTTGAGAGATCGACATTACTTGCTTCAAGAGCTGAAGCTTGTATAAATCCTCTACCGCCTGTTGCGGCAGTTCCTATTATCGGATCACCGGAGTTTGCACTTTGTCTGTAAAGGTTTCCTCCTTCTGTTGCCAGACCTTCATTGTTTGCAAATTTTGCCATAGCAACCTGTGCAAGACCAAAACTTCTACCATTACTAAACGATCCTACAAGTGTTCCGCTTTGGTCTATCCTGATACCAACCAAATCTCCGCCGGTATAACCGTCTTGGGATATACCGGATGTTGTTGACTTGCTGTCAAAACTTGTAAGTCCGTCAAATTTGTTTGATGTTCCTACAACAAGATTGATAGACTGGTTAGGTGCTGAGCCGTTGTTTGCGGTAAATGTTATACTTGGCGGATTGAAAGTTGACAAACTTCCGTCAGGATTAAAACTTACCTGTCCCTCTATAATGTTTTTAGGTATACCTGTGGCACCGCCGGCAACATTTATAACTGCAGGCTCAGCAACACTTATCATAACATCCCATGTGCTTCCTGTTGTCGCATTGTAGCTGGCTTTTCTGAAATCTATTTTTACGGTATGTTTTGTTCCGAGCGAATCATATATATCTATAGAGCTTGAATGTGTAGGGACATTAAATGCCTGAGTCTGTCTAAAACCTGTGCTTCCGCTTGGAAGAGCTCCCGACATCGCCTGCATGGTCTGAGTAAATCTAACATTTTCTGTTGTTTGTGCATCTGTTATTGCGCTTACTGCTATGTTTAAATCATAGTTTATATTAGGATCGTCTCCCGGATTATAAACGGTAAATTTTCCTTTGTTGTCTATCTCTATTCTCGGACCGGTTCCGTTAACTCCTATGTGGTTTTTCTTTGCGAGCAAGTCACCTGGAGCCGCATTTGGATTTCTAAGCAAAGTCTGCATACCCTGTCTTAGATCTTCTGTTGTTCTAAAATAGTATATAGATTCTGTAGAATCCCATCCCACAGGGTTGTTTGAACCGTCTGTGTATCTAAACTTTTTCATAGGGGCATCCACGGTTGTTCCTACTGTAAATCCTGTAGCTGTTGCCGTAGCGGGATTTGCTATATTAAGAGTTATGTTTTTTGTTGTACCAAGGTTATTGTTTGTAAGCTGTATTTTAGGACCTGCAAGCACCGTAGCTACAACTCCGGTTTTTGAAGATATCTGGTTTATAGCCGCAGCTATGGCATTTGCATTTTGGGTTGCAGTGTTTGTTGCGGGAGTTGAAATAGCTGCTACATTTACACCATTTATTTTTATACTACCGGTTGCTATGTTGATAGCTCCTGCTGCTACATTATTTGGAGCTGTTGCTTGAGCATTTCTAAATCCGACCCATACTCCCTGACCGGTATCAGCCGTTGTTCCTGCCTGAAGATTAAAACTACTTCCTGTAGCATTTACTAAAACACCTACATCTTCGGCTCTATCTATAATAACACCTTTACTATCTTTAAAAAGATAGTTATGGTTGTTTTCATTTATGGCATCCGGATTTGTAAGAGCATTTGCATCCGGATTTGCATATACAGGGTTACCCCCGCTGTCAGTTCCCGGAATAATGTTGTCATAAGCTGCTTGAGGAGTTTGCAAAGAGTCTGATGAATTCAGCTTGCCGTCTCTGTTTAAATCAACCGCTTTTTCAAAAGCATCAAGAGGTCTTATAGCTGAAAAACTCACTACATTATTTCCGGCATTCAGATTAGCCTTTAATGTTATAGCGGTTGTTGCTTTTGCAGGGGTTGTAAGTCCGGGAGGAATTACTATGTTTTGTATAGGAGCGGTTGAATCAACTTTACCCGTGTTTGGATCTCTTAGCCAACCCTGAACTATATAACCGTTATTGTCGACAAAGTTTCCGTTTGCATCAAATTTAAAATCACCGGCCCTTGTGTAGTTGTATGTTTTACCGCCGTCAGGTGAGACTATAAAAAAACCGTCTCCCTGTATCGCTATGTCGGTATTTTTGTCAGAGTTTTGTATAGAGCCCTGTGAAAAAATCCTTGTCATGGAACTTGCACTTGTTCCAAGCCCTATCTGAACAGGGTTTTTACCTCCAAGTTCTCCCTGCGGAGCTGTTGCTATAGATTTAGTCTGAGCCAAAAGATCCGAAAAGTTTGCTCTTGAGTATTTAAACCCTACAGTATTAACATTTGCTATATTGTTTGATTCTACATCCATTGCCACCTGGTGTGCCTGAAGGCCTGAAACACCTGCAAATAATGACTTTAACATGATATATCCTTTCTTCTTACAAACTTTTGTAAGGTGTAGTAAAAATCAAAAGCATTTTTTGTTCCAAATTTATTTGACCATATTGATAGCTCTTTGTATCATCTGGTCTGCAGTAGTTATCGCTTTTGCATTTGAAGCATATACTTTTTGAAACATTATTAAATTTGTCAAACTGTTTTCTATCTTGACATTTGAACTCTCAAGTCTTTTATTCATTACTTTTGCGCCTAGTATATATTTTCCATTTTTATCTTTATAAAATATTGCTTTACCGCTATTTGAAGATTCTTTAAATAGTTTTCCGTCAACTCTTTCAAGTCCTTGATCATTTTGAAAATGATAAACGGCAACTTTTGCAATCGCACTTTGCTCTCCATTTGTAAAAGTTGCTATTATGTCTGCATTTTGGTTGATGTCATAACCTACAAGCTCTCCACCCTCTTTTCCGTTAGATATACTTGAACCTGATATTGGAACATTTGCTATGGCTACAATACCGTCAAAACCTGTTCCGAAATTTAGCTTCACAACAGTTCCGTTGTTATCAACAGAATTTAGTGTAGATGAAACAAATCCTCCTGATTTATCAAAACTCACCTTACCCGTGGCTGTGCTGTATGTCACTGTTCCGTCAGGTGAGGTTACGGTTGCTTTAACATCCCACAAAGAGCCAGTTGCCGGTTGATTTAAAGGATCTTTTGTAAAAAGTAGTCTTACTTTATTTGCATTTCCTTTGCTATCTATAGCTTTTGCACTTATAACTCTTGGTTTAACATCATATCCAAGATTTCCTATAAAATCTATGTTTGTTGTGGGCTGAACTGGAAAATTTAAAGTTTCAGGCAGTTTTAATTTTTGCTGGAGAGCAGTTGTGCCAAGCTCTATAGTATCAAGTTTTTTCGTAAGGGTATTTGTCGTATAGTCTATATTTGAGCCTATAGTTCCAAGAACATAAAGCCCCTGCCCATTTACAAGGTCTCTGTTTTTATCAAAGGTAAAGCTTCCGTCTCTGGTAAAAAACACATCATTGTTTTGTCCGACAACTCCAAACCATCCATCACCCATAATAGCCAGATCTGTGTTTCTGTCTGTGATCTGATATGTTCCGGAATCCAAATTTATAGCAATTGTCTGAATTCTTGATCCGACAGAGATATTATCTGATGTTGCATTTGTAGGAGTTGTAGGATTAACCCTATCTTCAAAAAGTGATGCAAATTCAACTTGTGCAGCCTTAAACCCTGTATTGTTAATGTTTGCTAAATTATCAGCTGTTACATCAATGGCTGTTTGATTTGATTTGATGCCTATGACACCGGTATAAAAGGCTTGTATCATAACATCCTCCTAAAATATTTCATATACTTTTGAAAGAGGAACATAGTTTGAACCTAGCTTTACAAGTGCCTGTCCATTGTCGAACCTTACACCCTCTATAGGATAAACACCTACTTGTGTTCTTCTTGCTTTGCCGTTTGTATCTGTATATGTTGCACTTACTCTGTATGTTCCGTCTTTTACCACATTTCCTGCATCATCAAGACCGTCCCATGTAAAACTTTTTACACCTTTTGTATCTGCTGAAAGTGTCTGTGTTTTTATAACATTTCCGTTGTTGTCTGTTATAGTGATAGTTCCGCTTTGAAAATCATTTTTAAAATAAAGCTCAAAACCTGTTTTTTCACCCTTTTTGTGAACTATAGTATTGTCACCCATATTTGCGGTTTTTCCTATGGCAGAGATAGCAGAAAACTGTTTTGATGCTTGAAGAGACTTGCTTAACTGTTCGAGTGTTTTTGTTGTGTTGTTTGAAGCTTCAAGTGTTGCAAGTTGCGATGTCTGATTGAGTATTTTCTCCGTATTCATTGGCTGAGTCGGATCTTGATACTGAAGTTCAACAAGCAAAAGTTTTAAAAAATCATTTTTTTTTAAAATACCGTTTGGGTTAACTTTAGCGTTTCCTGTCTGAGCAGTTGTGTTTTGTGTTGTATTTACTTGGTTTATCATGATGATCTCCTATTGTTATTGTTTTTATTTGTCATTTTTTTCTCAATCCTCAATCCTTCTACCTTCTATAC
>WFOM01000148.1 GCA_015488075.1 Helicobacteraceae bacterium
ATTTTATGTTGTCTGATTTTGTTTTAAATTCTAAAATAACATTTGGATAGTTTGTTGCAAAATCAAACAAAGCATCTAAAACTCCCTCTTTGTTTCCCCACATTAAAGAATCAGATGACTGTCCTGTTCCTATATGATAGGTTTTGTTTTTATCTAACTTTAGATTTTTTAACTTTGTAGCAAAATCTTTATCGAAAGTGATTTTGTTTTGGTTGTAAAAGCTTTGAATAGAGCAGTAACTGCAGTCAAACCCGCAACTCTCAACCGCATCCAAAGTTAAAAGATTGCAACACCTCGTTTTTTCACTGGCTACCGGACAAAGCCCAAGCCCAAAACCATCTTTTTGCTCTATACTAAAGGTGATCTTTTGCTCTTTATGATTTACTGAGGGGGTAAAGTTCTTATATGAGTTTGGCTTGTTTTTTATCTGAAGATACAGCTCTTTTGTTTTTTTTAGAGCTGTTTTTTTGTTTTGATGGTAAACATATATATCTTTTATATCGCATTCATCCCACAGCTCCAAATCTCTTGCCATTTGGACAAGTTCGATTATCTCCTGATGAGATAATCTCTTTTCAAAAGCCAGTTGTTTTATAAACTCTTTGTTGTTATGGTTAAGTTTGGTATAAAAACTGTTTTTTACAGCATTTTCAAACTTTTCTTTATACTCCATATCTGTTACTTTTTCTTTTTCTCAATCCTCAAGCCTTAATCCTCTATTGTATAAAAATATTTGGCACTATCAGCGGATATTTTTTGAGCTTTCTAAATATATGTTTCCTTACAACCTGCCTTAGGTCTGCTTCAAAAGCCTTGTGGTTTTGTAAAAGACCAGGCTTTATGTTTATAAGGAAGTTTTCGATGATGGCTTCCATCTCTTTTGCAAAAGCTCTGTCGTTTTTGTCTGCAACCAGACCAAAAGATGTGACTCTCGGTTTGGAGATAAGTTTTGCAGTATCTCCGGAAATCTGGGCAACAATCATCACAACACCGTCATTTGCAAGTTTTTGTCTGTCGATGACTATGTCATCTTCAATCTCGTTGTTGTTTTGGTTGTCTATGTAGATTTTTCCTGTTCTGACTGTTTTTACTTTTTTCATATATCTTGGGCTTACTTCCACTGTTTCGCCGTCACTCATAAGATATATGTTTCTTTCCGGAACTCCACATGCAATTGCAGTTTCTTTGTGTCTTGCTATATGGTTATATTCACCATGAACCGGTAGGAAAAATTTCGGATTTGTTATGCGAAGCATAAGCTTTTGTTCTTCTATAGATGCATGTCCTGAGACATGTATATCTCTGTCGTTGTTTATTCTGGCACCGCATTTTTGAAGATAGTTTAACATTTGTGATATAGATGCTTCATTTCCCGGAATCGCTCTTGAAGAGAGTATAACAAGGTCTGTAGGTTTTATTTTTATGTGTCTGTGTTCACCTATAGCCATTCTAAAAAGTGCCGAACTTGGTTCACCCTGACTTCCTGTTGTAACTATTAAAACCTCTTTGTCGTTCATCATAGCTACTTCTTCAGGATCAACAAACACATTTTTAGGAAGTCTTATATAGTCATACTGCATGGCAACTTCGAGGTTTCTCTCCATACTTCTGCCTATAACACAAACCTTTCTTCCGTATTTTATACCCTGTTGTATAGCCTGATAAACCCTGTGTATGTTTGAGCTGAAAGTCGAAAGTATCACTCTTCCTTTTGCATTGTAAAATACCCTGTCAAGTGCAGGTGCCACACTTAGTTCACTGGGGGTAGGTTCCGGATTGTAAGAGTTTGTAGAGTCGCTTAACAGACACAAAACCCCTTTTTCACCATAATATGCAAGTCTCTGAAGGTCTGTAGGGTATCCGTCAACCGGAGTGTGATCTATCTTAAAGTCACCTGTGTGTATAACGGTTCCGGCTTCGGTTGTTATAGCCAAAGAAGAGGCATCTATGATAGAGTGTGTAACATGTATCCATTCTATCTCAAAGTCGTTTCCTATTTTGTAAACTTTTCTTTTCTCGACAGGGTTGAAGTATTTTCTATACTCTTTCATGTGTTGTTCGTCAAGCTTGTTACCTATCATAGCAAGCGGAAGAGGTGTTCCGTATATAGGAAACTGCATTTCTCTAAAAAGATAAGGAAGTGCTCCTATATGGTCTTCGTGTGCATGTGTTATAATGATGGCAACTATTTTATTTTTTATTTGCCTTAGGTATGAGAAATCAGGAACAAGTATATCTACTCCGTGCATCTCATCATCCGGGAAACTCATACCGACATCAACTACTATAGCTTCGTTTTCTGTTTCAAAAACAGTTATGTTTCCACCTATCTCACCCAACCCTCCAAGCGGGGTAATTCTTATTTTTGCTTTTGTTGAGAGGTCAAGTTTATAATGCGGATTTAATCTGTTTTTTTGAATCTCATGGTTTTTGTAAACAAAACTTTTTAAAACATCATTTATAGGAGCATTGTAGCTTCTTCTTCTTGAATTTTTTTGTTTGTTGTTTTGTTTTTGGTTATTTGCTTTGTTCTCGCTTTGCTTGTTTTGTTGTGTATCTTCCATCCAAACTCTCCTGTATATTTTTATAGAGTTGGTGATAGTCATTTGTAGAGAGCTGGTGAGGTCTTGTGTTTTGGACTATGTCCAGTCTGGAAAAAATCTGTTGCAAAAAAGATTTGTCATAACTTGATGAAAGATTTTTATAGAGTGTTTTCCTTGGCTGGGAAAAACAGATTTTTAAAAATCTGCTAAAATCTTCATCAAATTTAGATTTGAATTTTTTAAGTAAAATAACTGCCGACTCCACTTTGGGAGGAGGCTCAAAGCTGGCAGGAGGAACTGTCTGTGTTATTTCTGCTTTAGCAACACTTTGTGTTATAACACTAAGACTTCCAAACTCCTTTTCTCCCTGCTTTGCACAAATCTTTTTGGCAACTTCCAGCTGAACCATTACGAGAATATTTTTGCATTTTTCATCAAGAAGAGCTTTTAGTATGATATTTGTCGCTATATAGTATGGAAGATTTGCAATAAGATCATATTCTTCGTTTATTAAACTTCCATTCCATATCTTTAACACATCTCCGCAATGAAGATGTAACAAATCCTCTTCTATCTCTTTTTTAAACTTTTTTCGTAACAGTTCGCAAAGTTCGGTATCTACCTCAAAAGTCTCTACACTTTTGACATTAACTAAAAATTTAGTTAAATCACCTAATCCAGGCCCAATTTCAACAATTTTGTTGTTATTTTTGGGCATCGATTCGATGATCTTTTCCAAAACAATCGTGTCTTTTAAAAAGTTTTGTCCAAATTTCTTTTTGGCTATTATACCCTTTTTCATTAACGAAGTGTATAACAACTTTGCTTTATATATAATAAAATCTCAAAAAGAGATTTTATTACAGAGAAGTCATAAGTTTTATCTGTTTTATAAGCTCGTCCTGTCTTATCGGCTTTGTCAAAAAACCGTTAGCACCGAAGTTGAGTGCTTCACTTTTTTTAGTTTCATCTGTTGTTAAAACTATTATAGGCATCTGTTTTAGACTTTCATCTGCACGGACAACTTTTAGAACTTCAATACCGTTCATAACAGGCATAATGATATCCAAAAGCATAAAATCAATATCGTCTCTTGCTTTTAGATGTCCTATGGCATCACTTCCGTTTTTTGCCTCTATAACCTCTTTTACATAACCTGTTTTTAACAGCATTGATTTTAAAAGTTTTAGGTTTATTAAATCATCATCTACAGCTAAAACAACCAATTCTGCGTTATCCATTATATTCCTTTTTTAAATTATTTCTATTACAGACTGTAAGTATTTTTTGTTTGCTTTATTTTCTATTATCATATCTGCGATTTTTGATGTTTCTTCATCCACAGACTGGTTTTTTTCTTTTTCAATTATAATTTTAGCATTGTTTTTTAACTCCTTGACAGTGTTTATATCAAAACCACTCATATCATAATCAACTATAACGGCATCATAGCTGTGGTTTTCAAGCTCATTTACAAGATCACCAAATCCTGTTATACATTTAAACTCTATGCCGTCGATTTTTGCAAGAACTTTTTTAAACAGATTTGCTTCAAATCTGCTTTGTTTTGCAACGAGTATATTTGGTTTTGTTTTTTTTGTCTGGATGACTTCCTGTTCGTCAGTTAAGGCTTCTTCTGCAAATATAGACTCATCAAGTTCATCCAGTTCAGGCTCAGCCGTTGTGTTTTCTTTTGGCTCATTTGCAGTTACCGTTGTTTGCTGAACAGGTTTTGATTCTTGCTGGTGAGCCTCTTTGCTTTTTGAAGGTGCATCTTTGTCAACTATTTTGTCAGCCAGAAATTTATTTAGAATTGTAATGAGTTCATCTCTTACAAGAGGTTTTGTCATATACTCATCAAGTCCGGCTGCCAAAAACCTTTCTCTGTCACCTTTTAGTGCATTTGCGGTCAATGCAACTATAGGTATATGTTTAGCTCCTGCTTCCTCTTCCCATGCTAGTATCTCTTTTGTAGCTTCCACACCGTCAAGATACGGCATCTGTATATCCATAAAAAGTAAATCATAATCGTTGTCTTTTCTTTTTGCAAATGCTTCCAGACCGTTGTTTGCAAGGCTTACACTAAGACCAAGATCTTCAAGAGTTCTTTTTATAAGTTTTTGGTTGATTATGTTGTCTTCCGTAACTAAAACTTTGGCATCAAATTTGTTCTCACCCGCTTTAAATACTTTGAAATCTTTTTTTGATATCTCTTTGTTTGTATGTTTTTGTGCTATCTCTTTTGGATCATAAGCTTCAAGGGTTTGTTTTAGTTTGGTAACATTTAAAGGCTCGTAAATGGTTTTAAATATATTTGCATCAAGTGATTCTATCATCTTGATGTTGTAGGATTTTGATATGAGAACCAGTGCCGGATCAAGTTTTGAGCTTTTTACCAGTTCATCAGAGCTAATGTAGTCAAAATCCTCTATGATCATATCGTATTTTTTTGCGGTAGTAAGCTCTTTGAGTTTTGATACACTGTCAAATACGGTGTATTTGACTCCAAAGTAGTCAAGATATTCTTTTAGATATTCACTTTGTTTTTTTGATTTGTGTGAACTTTCAAGGATTAGTGTTTCTATATAGTCAAATTTGCCCTCATCGCTTTCACCGTGATGTTCTACATCTTCAAAGTCTAAAGTAAAGAAGAATGTTGTTCCTTCACCAGGTTCAGATTCAAGATCAAGCTGACCACCCATAAGTTCGATAAATCTGGCAGATATGGTAAGACCAAGACCTGTTCCGCCGTATTTTCTGGTAATAGATGTATCAGCCTGTGAAAATGCCTCAAAAATTCTTGCTTTTTGCTCGTTTGTAACACCTATACCGCTGTCACTTACTTCAAATTTGACTCTTGTAAATCCTTCTTGGATAGATTCTTGAACTCTTATGTTCACTTCTATATGACCTGCACTTGAAGTAAATTTAACCGCATTGGACAGAAGGTTGATGATAACCTCTTTTAGTTTTGTAGGATCCCCTTTTAGAGGTTTGTTTAGTCTCGGATCTATAAAACATGCAAGGTCTATATGTTTTTCTGCCGCTCTGACGGCATATACTTCAACAGCACTTTCAAACTCTTCAACAGGATTAAATACGATATCTTCAATTTCAAGTTTATTAGACTCGATTTTAGATAGGTCAAGAATATTATTTATAATCTCAAGCAGATTTTCTGACGATTTTTCGATAATCTCAACAAACTCCATCTGCTCTTCTTTCAGACCTGTATCTTTTAGCAACTCCGTAAATCCGACTATACCGTTAAGAGGAGTTCTAATCTCATGCGACATATTTGCAAGGAACATAGATTTTGCTTCATTTGCCTCTAATGCCGCTTCCTTGTCTTTTTTGGTCTGTTCTATTATTCTTTCAAGAAGTTTGTATGCCTGTTGTGTTCCGTCAGCCGAATCGAGGTTAATATCTATATAGTCTTCTGCGGTATCCTCTGCAACTTTTCTAAGAATTTCTTCCAAACCTTTTATGTTTTTTGAAAGTTGATTAGAAAGGATGTAGCCGGCAAGTGCCAATATGATTGATATAACCCATACAACAATGGCTATAATGAGTATCTGTATAGATTTTTGTTCTATAACTTTTGCTCTGTCATCCATTGCTTTTGCCAAAACTTCTTCGGCAGAACTTATTATCTTGATTTTTTCAGATATCATTGTATACCAGATCGCATAGCTTATGTCGTATTCTCCATCTTGTGCCACCGATAAAATATTTGTTCTTTCACTATTTATATCTTCAAATGTTTCAACGGCATCTTCATTGTTAAATATGGCATCAAGCTGTTGTTTTATATGTTTGTCGTCTATACCTTCATAGTTGATAGCATCTGCTTTACCGATAATGGAGATAAGTTTGTTTATCTCTTCCTCTTCAAGAGGTGTTTTTTTAGCAAGTATGTATGATACATAGCCCCTTTCGATACCGCTATATTCTTTTGCGGATACAAACTGTGTATAAACGCTAAACAGTTTTGATATTTCTGGATCCAGATTTGCAACAGTGATGTTTTTTATAACAGTTATAAGTCTTTTTTGGGCATCAGAATAAAGTTTGAACATATCATCAAACTTTATCGATATTTTGTCAACTTTTGGTCTTACATCCATAAATGTTTTGTGTATTTTATTGACCATTTGGATTTTTTGCTCTTTTATAGAGTCTTCCAAATCTGTTGTTCTTATAAAAGATATATATTTTTTGATAGCTTTGTCGGTAAGGTCTCTTTGGATTTTCAAAGAGTCATAAATCGTCTTGGTAGCCCTACCAAGATACATAGCATTGATACCTCTTTCGCTTGCAATGTTGCTTACTATCTCATTTAAGTGTTGATTTTCTATAAGCTTTTCTTGCAGAAGCTTTGCATTTTGGTAGTTGTTATACGAAATATAAACATAGTAACTTGCAACTCCAAACAAAATCATCAAAGGGAGGAAACTTATAAGTTTTAGTGTGTTTTTAAATCCCATTTTCTAATCCTCTAATATTTCTAATTTTGAAATTTTATCTGCGATATCATTTAAAACAGCCTCTTTTCTGACGTCATCGCTTGAGATGAGTTCATCTACTTTTTCTGATACGGTGTCTATATGCATGTTGTCACTCATACCTTTTAGTCTTAAACACATATTTTTAAAATTATCTTTGTCGTTTGTAGATAAAGATTCTTTAAGCTGTTCCACAGCAGCCGCCGCATCTATTTTGTAATCTTCGATAAGTTCTTTATACTCATCAACATCTATACCTATAAGTGAAGCATTCTTTTTTGAATCTATGACGACCTTGTTTGTTTCAAGGCTTATCTCATCATCAATATCTACAAGTTCTTCTTCGTTTGCGGTTTCTTCATCATCAAGTTTTATATCTATATGTTCTTCTTTCAGTGAGACTTCTTCAGTATCATCAAAAGAAATATTTTCATTTTGAGGTTGTATTTCAGAATCCATAAAAAGATCATCATCAAATATGTCAATCGAATCGTTTTGCTCCTTTGCAGGTTCGCTGTCGGCTTCATCAGGCTTTAAATCTATGTTGTCATCATTATCCTGTATATTTTCCGTTTTATTTATATTTAACGGTTTTTCGTTTTTTTCTTCCAGTGATCTGTTTTGTGTTGAGTGATTTACAGGAAGTATAGGCTCTTTTCCTGAAAGCTTTTTTATGATGACATTATAAAATTTATCTAGATTTCTTTTTATCTCTGTTGTGTTGTCTGAAGTGTTTATGGTTATAAGAGTTGCCAGAGCATCTTCTATCCTAAGATTTGCCGCAACACCTTTTAGTTTGTGAGAAAGTGTTTTGACACTGTCAAGTCTTCCGTTGTCAAGTGCAGTATATAAGTCATCTTTGAAATCTTCAGATTGGGCGATAAAATCCTGTATAAACTCTTCAACAAGATCAACCGGCAGACCAAGTTCGCTTGAGGCAAGGTTTGGATCGTAGTGATAGTTTGCAAATTCGTCATCTTCATCCATATAATCATCAGTCGGTGTAGGCTGTGTTGAAACTGTTTGCGGTTTTTCTTCTTTTGTTTCTTCTTCATATGTATCAGCAAACAAATCCTCATCTATATCGAGTATATCATTCTCCTCAAAATTGTTTACCGCTTTATTCGTTTTTTCAGGCTCTTCAAAAAGTTTTTCTTCACTGTCAAATTCATCAAGTGTTATCTCTTCATTTTGTATAGGTTCGTTAAATTCGTATTCCTCGTCTTTTGTTTCAAACTCTTCTATAGATTTTGCAGTATCGTCAAATTCATATATATCCTCAAGATCATCTTTTTTCTCAATCTTCATAGAAGCAAGATCGGAAGATATTGCAGAGAGTTCTTCTTGAGTTAGTTCTCTGATACCCTGAAGATCTATAATGTATCCTGCTCTTGCCGGTTCATCTTTAAAAAATGCTCTAGAAACATTCAAACTTGCTTTAAATACTTTTCCTTTTATATTTATAATAACTTTGTTTTCATCTAGAGATTCGCCCGAAACCAGAAAGTCTATCCAGTGTATATGTTTGAAGTTATGGACATATCCCGGAGTTTTGACAAACAAGTCCGCAAAATCATCTACTTCACTTACCAATTCTTTTAAGCTTTTTAGCTTTAAAGATCTCAAGTCTTCTTCATCTATACCCAAAAAATCTTTTTTGTGATTGTAAATAAGCATTAATTCTCCTTACTTTTCAGCTTCAAGCATACTAAAATATGTCTCTTCATTTTCATATATGTCTTTTTCTGAGGCAGGTCTTGCAACAGAAATATAACCTGTTATATTTTCATTGTCATCTCTAAGCGGAATTATTTCTAGTTCAATCCAGTAGTATCTTCCGTCTTTTCTTAAGTTTTTTATGATCCCGTTAAATGCCTGGCCGCTTTTTAGATTGTCCCACATTTTGTCAAATACTGTTTTTGGCATATCGGGATGTTTGATGATGGAATGAGGTTTTCCTATAAGTTCCTTTTTTGTATATCCGCTTACTTCTTGAAACTTTTTGTTTACATAAGTTATATTACCTTTTGTATCTGTCTGGGATATGATGACTCCGCCTTCTGGAATTTTATACTCTTCATTTATAGGTTTAACTTTTTCCATTAATATAACCTTAAGATTTTTTTGCTTTTTGCATAATATATCACAAAACTTTAAAAAATTTACTTATATATAGAAATTTTTTATGATTTTTGCATCTTTTTTGTTCAAAACTTCACTTATTTGTTCAAAATCGGCATTTTTAATGTTTTCAAAAGTTCCAAATACATTTAAGAGTTTTTTAATTTTTGCTTCACCTATACCTTTTATTTTTAAAAGTTCCATCTCTTTATCTTTTTTTAGTTTGGTTTTTTTGTGAAATGTTATGGCAAATCTATGAGCTTCATCTCGCAGTTTTTGTATAAACTGCAGTCTTTTGTCGCTATCTTTTAATCTAATCTCACCAAATGCTACATGAAGTATATCTTTTGCCCTCCCTTTGGCTCTATGTGCTTTTGCATCAACCTTCTCTTTGGCTATAGAGATAACATCAACATTTGCACCGCTACTTTTTATAATATCCTCTGCGAGAGTTAACAAAGTTTTACCACCGTCTATCACCCATAAATCAGGTGGTGAGTTTTTATCAAAACCTTTTGCTCTTTTAGTAAGCAGCTCTTTCATCTGATGGTATTCATCTTTTGCATCAAGGTGGTAGTGCCTATAACTTTCTTTCTCAAAAACACCATCATTCCATACTACCATCGCCCCAACACAAGCTTCCCCCATCATATGCGAATTGTCGAAAATCTCTATGCGATTTGGTGTGTTCTCAAGTCTAAAAAGCTCTTTTATGTCATATAGTATATCTGTTTTATTTTTATTTTGCTCTTTTTTTAGTATCTCATCTGCATTTAGTAGTGCTAGATCGATTAGCTGTTTTTTTGCACCCCTTTTAGGGATGGTTATAGTTGTTTTTCTTTTGAACTCTTTTGTCAGATAATCCTCAAGATACTCTTTGTCTTCAGGTTCTGTGTTGGTAAGTATATCTGCTTTGTATACAAACTCTTTGTGTGCATAGAAATTTAGTATGGCTCTTTGAAGAAGCTCATTTTTGTCAAAGTTTTCTTTTTTGTTTATAACTTCGGAGGAGCTGGATATAATTCTGCCTTCTCTCATAAATATTTTTATGATTGCCGCTTTTTTTGTATTCTCTTTGACTACAAATATGTCGTAGTTCTCTTTTGAAGCGAAATCTATATCTGATTTAATGGAACTGTTGTTTATCCTCTCAATCCTGTCTCTAATCTCCATCGCTTCTTCAAATCTCAAATCTTCAGAGTAAAATTCCATTTTTTTTTGAAGTTCTTTTAAAAGCAGTTTTTTGTTTTTTATAAACTCAAGTGCTTTGTCTATCTCTTTTTGATAGGTGTTTTTGTCCACATCAAATTCACAAGGGGCAAGACATCTGTTGATCTGATAAAAAAGGCAGGCTTTTTTCCGTTTAGGCATGATTTTTTCTGGACAAGTTTTGTAAGTTCGTATATACTGTCTAATATATCTCTTGCACCGCTTGCATAAGGACCGAAATATTTTATATTTTTATCTTTTAGAATCTTTCTTGTAATGTCAAATCTTGGATATTTTGCAGTGTAGTCTATATATATGTAGGGGTATGTTTTGTCATCACGAAGTAGGATGTTGTATTTTGGATGTAGTTGTTTTATAAGGGAGTTTTCAAGCAACAAAGCATCATGCTCACTTGAAACAACTATATACTCTATATCAACAGCTTCGTTTATCATCTTTTTTATACGAAGCGAGAGGTTTTTATTTGCTCTAAATGGATTGAAGTTGAAGTAGCTTTTAACTCTGTTTGAGAGTTTTTTTGCTTTTCCTACATACAAAAG
>WFOM01000149.1 GCA_015488075.1 Helicobacteraceae bacterium
TTTTGTAAATGATATAAAATCAGGTTTATAAAGATTTATAAAAAACTTGTATAATTTCAAAAAAAAATTAAGGAATCGTTATGGGAATGCCAAGTGGAACTGAATTGCTTTTGATTTTCGGTATAGTTGTTCTTTTGTTTGGAGCAAAAAAGATACCTGAACTTGCAAAAGGGATAGGAAAAGGTATAAAAAACTTCAAAGAAGAGATGAAAGATACAGAAGAGCCTAAAGAGGTTGCTTCAAGTGAAACAAAACAGGTAGAATCAACTGCCAACGAATCATCAGCTGCTACACAAGAAAAAACAACTACACAAGCATAAGCCTTGAAACAAAGAGTTTTAAAACATTTAGAGGAAAAACTGTCCCGTGAAGTGGTTTTGGAGAAACCGCGGGACAAGTCTTTTGGACATTTTGCCACACCTATAGCTTTTTCTTTGGCAAAAGAGCTTAGAAAATCCCCTATGGTTATAGCTGATGAATTGGCTTCGGCTTTTGGTGAGAGTGAAGTTTTTTCAAAGGTTGAAGCTGTTAAAGGCTTTTTGAATTTCAGACTGAGTGAAAAGTTTTTGGATGAGTATGCAACCTGGGCACTTAATAATCCGGAGAAATATGCCAAAGGTGAAAAAAAAGGAAAAATCCTTTTGGAGTTTGTTTCTGCAAATCCGACCGGACCTCTTCACATAGGTCATGCAAGAGGTGCGGTTTACGGTGATACACTTCTAAGACTCGGAAGACATCTTGGATATGATATAACTGCAGAATATTATGTAAATGATGCAGGAAACCAGATAGACCTGCTTGGTCTCTCACTTCAGCTTGAAGGAAGAAGTGCCATACTGCATCAGGAGGTGGAATATCCCGAAAACTTTTACAGAGGTGAGTATCTGAGCATTTTGGCAAAAGAGGCAAGTGAGATTTTCGGAAATGAAGTTTTTGTAGATGTATCAAAACAAAAAGAGCTTGCACTCTGGGCCAAAGACAAGGTTATGGAGATAATAGTCAGCGACTTAAGAGATATCAACATAGAGTTTGACAGTTTTGTAAGTGAAGCCTCTTTGTATGACAGATGGGATGAGGTTTTAAAAAAGCTTGGCGAGGGAGTGTATGAAAAAGATGGTAAGCTTTATCTCGCATCATCAAAAAAAGGTGATGACAGTGACAGAGTTGTAGTCAGAGAAGACAAAAGACCAACATACTTAGCCGGTGACATAATATACCACAACCAAAAGTTTGAAAGAGGCTATGACAGATATATAAACATATGGGGAGCAGATCATCACGGGTATATAGCAAGGGTAAAAGCCGCCATAGAATTTTTGGGATATGACAGTAGTAAGCTTGAAGTTTTGCTTTCACAGATGGTGTCACTCTTAAAAGAGGGCAAGCCTTACAAAATGAGCAAAAGAAAAGGCAATGTGATTCTTATGAGTGATATTACAAAAGAGATAGGAAGTGATGCTTTAAGATATATATTTGCTTCAAAAAGAAGTGACATATCGCTTGAATTTGATGTGGAAGAATTAAAAAAACAGGATTCATCAAACCCTATATACTATATACAGTATGCTCATGCAAGGATAAAAACACTTATAGCCAAGTCTGGTAAAAGCAAAGAGGAGATAAACGTCACTTTTCTTGATGGTTTGGATGAGAGTGCTGCAGATTTGCTTTTTGATGCACTTTTGTTGCCTGAAGTTGTCGATGATGCATTTCATACAAGAAATATCCAAAAACTGCCGGAATATTTAAAGTCTCTGTCGGCATCTCTGCACAGATTTTATTATGATACTAAAATCATAGGTAGTCAAAACGAGATGAAATATCTTAAAATTTTGAGTCTGGTTGCACTCAGTATAAAAACAGGTCTTTCTTTGATGGGTATAGAAGCAAAAGAGAGGATGTATAAAGAGGAGTAGAAAGTAATTTTTTCAAATCCTTATATAATTTAAGAATATTTTCAGAAAAAACTATTTACTATTAGATATATAATTCTGTTTTATATTTGGATTTGAAATGAAAATAAATATAAGAAGTGCAAAAGAGAACGACTCCTCTTTTTTGGCAGAGATGATGCTTCAAAGTTCAAGAGCAGACAAGAAGCTTGGTTTTTTTGATTATCTTTTTTCTACGGATGATGATAAAAAAATTCTTTCCTATCTTGAAAAGTTGACAAAAACAAAAGCAAAAAGCTACTGCCATTATAAAAATTTTCTAGTTGCCGAGGCTGACGGTAAAAATATAGGGACACTTTGCAGTTATGAACCGAGAATCTCTACAAAAGAGAAATTTATAGAAGCATTAAAAGAGATAGGTTGCAATGATGATGTAATTATCTCAAGGCTTGATAGATTTGTAGAATGTGATTTTGACATTAACAAAAGAACACTTATGTTTGATTTTTTGGAAGAGGTTGAAGGGTATGTTGATGTCGGAATCTTAAAGGCACTTATGCAAAAAGCTCTTTTAAATGCCAGACTAAAAGGTTACAGAGTAGCCCAAACACTTGTTGAGATAGGCTCTTTAGAGACACTGCTGTTTTATGAGCAGCTCGGATTTAAAGAGAAGGAAGAAAAAGAGTGTGAATTTTACAAGGAGCAGTTTGGAAGACGGGGGCTTAAACTGCTTGAACTTGTTTTTTAAATCTGCTTAGAGGTATTCGTTTTTAAAACCGACATATCTTTTTGCAGAAGCATAAAGCTCTGCTACTTCTTCATCCGTAAGGCTTCTTACAACTTTTGCCGGACTTCCCATTATAAGACTTCTTGGCGGAAATTTTTTGTTTTTGGTAACCAGACTTCCTGCACCTACAATGCTTTCTTTTCCTATAACCGCACCATCGAGTATGGTTGCACTCATACCTATAAGGCAGGCATCCTCTATGGTGCATCCATGAAGCATTACTCTGTGTCCTATGGTTACATCATCACCCACTATGGTTGGATTTCCATCTCCTATTTTTCTTTCTTTTTTGTAGTGTGTTACATGTATCATAGACAAATCCTGAATGCTCGTTCTTTTGCCTATCCTTATAAAATGCACATCACCTCTTATGACAACTCCATGCCATACGGATGAATCTTCGCCTATTTCAACATCCCCTATAACATCCGCACTGTTTGCTATAAAAACATTTTTTTCAATCTTTGGTTCAAAATCTTTAAATTTTTCTATCATGTTAACTCTCCATAAAAAGTCTCTGTGCCAACTGTTTAACCTGAGAAGGTGTATCTTTTTTGGTTGCTTTTACTATTTTGTTTACATATTCTTCTAAAAGTTTGAAGCTGTCTATATATTTTTGGTTGTCATTTTTTTTGACTTTTTGATAGTTTCCGTCACTTTGAAGTTCAAAGCTGTTTTTGTTATCTGCAAGCTGAAGTTTTAAAACCTGGATGATTTTTTGTTTTAACTCTTCCTCTTTGATAGCGGTTAACAGTTCTATCCTTCTTATAAGGTTTCTTGGCATCCAGTCAGCACTTGAAATATATACCTGTTCTTTGTCGTTTTTAAAGTAAAATGCTCTTGGATGCTCAAGATATTTTCCTATGATAGAGATAACTTTTATATTTTCACTTACATCTTTTATACCCGGTTTCAAGCAACATATGCCTCTTACTATGAGTTCTATCTTAACTCCTGCTTTGCTTGCTTTGTAAAGAGCTTTTATAACATCTTCATCCACAAGAGAATTTATCTTAGCTATGATATGTCCGTTTTTACCGGCTCTTGCCTCATTTGCTATAAGTGACAGTATTTTTGGTTTTATTTGTGAGGGCGACATATAAAGTTCGTTTAGTTTACCTTTTTTGCTAAAACCTGTCAAAAAGTGGAAGAATCTTGTCAAATCGTTTGTTATCTCTTCTTTTGTGGTTAGGTAGCTGAAATCTGTATATATTTTTGCTGTTGTAGGGTTGTAATTTCCTGTTCCCAAATGTGCATACTGCACAAGACCGTTTTGTGTTCTTCTGGTAACCAGTGCCGCTTTTGCATGAACTTTGAAACCTTTTATACCGTATATAACATGTGCTCCGCTCTCTTCGAGTGCTTTTGCCCATATAAGGTTGTTTTCCTCATCAAATCTGGCTTTTAGCTCAACCATAACGGTAACTTGTTTTCCGTTTTCACTTGCATCTTTTAGAGCTTTTACTATAGGTGAGTTGGTTCCTGCACGATAAAGTGTCATCTTTATCGAAACGACATCAGGGTCTTTTGCCGCAATTTTTATAAGATTGACAACCGGTTCAAAGCTTTCATAAGGATGGTAAAGCAAAACATCCTCTTTTTCCAAAACATTGAAAATATTTTCATTGTCAAGAGGAGGAAGCATTTTTGGTTTAAATGTAGGCAGAAGCAGATGTGCAAAATCTTTGTTTGAGACTATCTGCCAAAGACTTGAGAGATTTATAAATGTGTTATAGATGTATATATCTTCTTTGTATACATTTATGTGTCTATTTAAAAATTCTATCATCTCGTCATCGCCGCCTTCACCTACCTCAAGTCTAACCATTTCACCTTTTTTTCTGTTTTTAAGACCCTCTTCAAGCATCTCCAAAAAGTCATCGGCTTCCTCTTCCTCTATGGCGATGTCTGCATTTCTTGTAACACGAAAGGACATATATTTGTCAAGCTCGTATCCGGGAAATAGTGTGTTTATATGTTTTGAGACAAGAGATTCTATAGGAACATACTCTCCGCTTTCTATCTCTATAAATCTGTTTAGGATTCTTGGGATTCGAACAATTCCGAATCTGACCTCACGGTTTTCTGTGTCTCTTAGTTTTACTACTATACCAAAACTGAGATTGTTAAGATGTGGAAACGGGTGTGTCGCATCTACGGCTATTGGGATTACAAGATGGTAGATATCTTTAAAAAATTTTTCGTTTATGTTGTGTTTTTTATGTGTGCTTAACTCATCGTAACTTTTTATTTCGATTCCATTTTCTTTAAGCTCTTTTAAAATCTCAAGCTTATAGTGCTCGGCAATCTGTTTTTCTTTGTGAAGATACTCTCTTATACCTCTTAGTTGTTGAAGCGGAGTTAGTTTGTCTGCTCCTGAGACTATTATACCTGCATTGAAAAGTTTTTTAAGACCTGCAACCCTTATCATATAAAATTCGTCAAGATTTGTTCCGTAAATGGCTAAAAATTTGAGTCTTTCAAGAGGCGGAAGTGTTTCATCTTTTGCCTGTTCAAGCACTCTTGAATTAAACTGCAGCCATGAGAGTTCTCTGTTTATATAAAATTCCGGATTTTTTAGGTTTATCATGACAGACCTTAAAATTTTTTTGTAATTATACCACTTCCTTTGTAATTTGCCACATGATAAATGGTTGTGCCGTATTTTTTGGAAAAATATATCATCAGCAATCGCTGAAGAGTAGGTTCAATAGAGTTTTTAAACCATGCATTGTTGCTTATAGCTATCATATATTTTGGATAATTTTTATAGAGTTCGTCTGTAGTTGCTTCATAACAGATTGCACTTCTGAATTTTATACCTTTTATGACAAAGTCTGTTACATCTTTTGCCGTTTTAAAATCGCTTGCTCCTCCAAAAAAGTAGTCGTTAATGTAGTGTGATACAAATTTCGGAAGCGGCATATACTCTCCAAAAGGAACAAGAACAAGCTTTTTGGCTATTTCGTATTTGCCGTTAAAGAAGTGATAAGCAACATTGTAATTGTTGTAGTTTTCGGTGTAGAGTGAGCCTACAACTATCTCTATGAGATTTGAATACTCTTGCAGTCTATATAAAACATAGGGCTGTTTGTTTAAAAAAAGCGGTAGAACCGACTCCGGCAGGATGATAAGGTCATATTTTTTCAGTATGGCATCTTCAATCTTGTCAAAAACCATATCAACAGTAGGTTTTAAGGCTTTTTTGCTCCACTTTATCTCCTGAGGGATATCTGTTGAGGCAAGTTTTATTTTAAGAGGAGCTTCTTTTCGGTCTGGATAAAGGCTGTAGTTAAAAGAGAGTAAAAGCAGTAATAACGGCAAATATTTGTATCTTTTGTCCGGTATATAATACGGAAGAGAAAATGCAAGCAAAACAAATACAAACTGAATTTTATATACACCGATGTAGCTTTCTACAAAAGGAAGTGTGATTTGCATCCAGTTAAAATTAAACGGATAAAAAAGAGTTACAAGAAAAAGTAAAACAGCTCTGTATAGCGGATTTGATGTAAAAGCCAAAACTCCAAAATAAAGCATATAAACGATACCGAAAAAAAGTGCTACAGGTATCTCCATATACTCTATACCGTTGTATTTGAAGCTGAACCCGACCCAGTAAAACCAAAAAATACCTATAAAAAAACCTGCAGTAAGAACAGATTTTTTCGGTATATAAAGAAGCAGATAAAATCCTGTGAGTGCTAAAAGTGTGTTTAAAAGTTTTATGTTTATACCAAAATGATAAAGGTATATA
>WFOM01000150.1 GCA_015488075.1 Helicobacteraceae bacterium
GCATATAAATTAGCAAAACTTTTTATTGAGAGTGAATTTGCTATAAAAGATGCTTTAAGTGTGGTTTATGGTGATGCAGATGTTGGAGGCACTTTGGTTTCTAGTGATATACCAAGGGTTATAAGTTTTACCGGAAGTGTTCCAGTTGGCAAGATTATAACTCAAAATGCAGGTATAAAAAAAGTTTCCCTTGAGCTTGGCGGAAATGCGGCAACTTTTATAGATAAGAGTGCAGATTTGGATAATGCTGCCAAACGATGTGCCTTTGGTGCTTTTATAAATTCTGGTCAGGTTTGTATATCGCTTCAAAGGATATATGTTCATAAAAATATATATGATAAATTTGCTACTGCTTTAGCTAATGAGACAAAAAAACTAAAAGCAGGTTCACCTTATGATGAAGACACATTTATAGGACCGCTTATAAATGAAGAAGCTGCAAATAGGGCATTAAATTGGGTTGAGAGTGCCATAAGTGAAGGTGCAAAACCGCTTTTGGAGCCAAAAGTTGAAGGTAGAGTTTTTTACCCTATAGTAATGGCAAATGTAAGAGATGATATGAAGATAGTGTGTGAAGAGGTTTTTGCACCAATTGTTTCACTTGTAAAAGTTGATAGTTTTGATGAAGCAGTATCTAAAATGAATAACTCACCTTATGGGCTTCAGTTTTCAATCTTTACAAACAATCTAAAAAATACAAAAAGAGCAATAGATGAGTTTGAAGCAGGTGGAGTTGTTGTGAATGATATACCAACCCTTAGATTTGACATCCAACCTTACGGTGGAGTAAAACTAAGCGGTGTAGGTAGAGAAGGACCTAAGTTTGCTCTTGAGGAGTTTAGTGAGATAAAATCGGTAGTTATATGTTAACTGCCTTTTAGCTCCATTAGTTTCTCTTTGACTTGCTGGACATGCCCTTTTACCTTTACTTTTGGCCAAACAGCTTTGATTACACCTTCTGGGTCTATGATAAATGTGCTTCTAACTATCCCCATAAACTCTTTTCCATACATCTTTTTAAGTTGCCATGCACCAAAAGCCTCTATAACTTTATGATCTTCATCACTTAAGAGTGTTATCTTTAAATTTTTTTTCTCAATAAAACTTCTATGTTTTTTAGTGCTATCAGCACTAACACCTAGCACTATAGCATCAAGTTTTTCAAATTCGTCCAGTTCATTTGTAAAATCACAAGCTTCAGTTGTGCAACCTGGAGTCAAATCTTTTGGATAAAAGTATAAAACTACCCATTTTCCTTTTAAATCTCTAAGGCAAATCTCCACATCATCCTGATTTGGCAGGCAAAATTCAGGTGCTTTGTCTCCAACTTTTAACATACATTCCTCCTAATACAAAAATAAAATAAGATACACCCATATACCTGTAAGTGAAGTGAGTGTTATGGCAACAAATGTAACCATACCGTCTTTTTTGTGTTTTTTCATCACAACTCTTTTTGGAGCTTTAAATATAGTCATACTCCAAACTATCAAAGTAGCAACCGCTATAGCTATATGTATGATTAAAACAGCTCCTAGGTAGTTGTGATTTAGAGGATTGTCTTTTATAAAACTCTCAAATCCTCCGTAACTTCTAACACCGTATTCAAAATAAAATATAACTATAACCGAAAATATATAAATAACAAGTTGTAAAATTGAGTGGACTTTATACATTTTGTTTTTGGCAAAAAAAACGGCAATACCTACCAAAAACGGCAAGAGTGCTACTATAACTGTTATCTCATCCATAAAAAGGGGTGCTTTTGTTCCCAAAAATCCTGTCTCTTTCATATATTCCATTTTTTAACCTTTTGAATTGTTTGATTTTTGCCGAAAATAATACACTAAAACAGCTAAAAATATAAAAACCAATGTAAAAGTAGTTATCTCTTTTAAATAAACTTTAATTAACTTCTCATTTTCACCTATAAAATACCCTAAAGCTATAAGTATAGCAGACCATATACCGGAACCAAGAGCCGTATAAAGTGTAAATTTTTTCAGATTCATCAAAGCAAACCCAGCTGGAAGGGATATAAGCTGTCTTATACCCGGTATAAGCCTTCCTGTAAATGTGGATATAGAGCCGTGTTTGTAAAAAAATCTGTCCATTTTGTAAATCGCATCGTTTGATATAAAAAAGTATTTCCCGTATTTTAGCAAAAAAGCTCTTCCTACTTTTTTAGCCAAAAAGTAATTTACATAAGCTCCGGCAAGACTGCCTGATACCGCACATACAAATATAACAAAAACATCCATCTTGCCCTGTGATGCAAGATACCCCGCAGGTATCAAAACAGCTTCACTCGGAAACGGGATAAAACTACTTTCAACAGCCATAAGTATAAAAATACCTGCATAACCGAAATCAAAAATATTTTCAACCAGAAAGTTAGCTATCTCTTGCATCATTTGTTATCTCTTTTAAAATTTTTTCTGCTCCGTCTTTTTGTGTTATATCTATAAGTTTTTTACTTATATTTTCCAAATCTGTATCAAGCAGATTCATTAAAGTATCTTTTGGATTTTCATCTTCTCTTGCCAAAAAGGAAAGTTTTTTGTCTACCAAAAATTTTGCATTGTAGTATTGGTGATCACCTGCGGCATAAGGGTATGGAACAAACAAAGCAGGTAGACCGTTTGCACAAAGTTCCCACAAAGTGCTTGCTCCGCTTCTACTTACTGCAAAATCTGCCATCACCATCTTTTTATATAGCTCCTTATTAAAAGCAAACAAATCCACATCCAAACCTTTTGTTTCATACTCTTTTTTAACCCTATCATAATCATAACTTCCACATTGATGAATAATCTTTATCCCCTTTTTTATAAGCTCATCTGCAACATTTAAAGCAAGGTTATTTATAGCTAATGCACCTTGAGAACCACCTAAAAAAATTATAGTTTTTATATCTTTTCTTACTCTTGCATTTTCAAAAAAAACTTTATCAACAGGGTATGCCTTAACAGGTGAGTTATCATCATAGCTTGAGAAAAATTTTTCGGCAAATTTTTTTAAAACCGAGTTGAGTCTGCCTGTTTTTGCATTTTGTTCATGTATATAAAGAGGTATGTTTAAAACCAAACTTGCAAAGCTTGCAGGTGCGGCAGAGTATCCTCCGACACTGAAAACCGCATCTGTTTTGTGCTTTTTAAGTATTTTTATACTTATTAAAAAGGCACCAAAAATTTTAAAAAGTGCATAAAATTTTTTAAGACCTTTTTTGTTTACTACTCCCGAGGTATTTAAAAAATATGTTTCTTCAAAAAGCTCTGAGTTTTGGAAATATTTTCTGTCCTGTCCACTTATAGAACCTATATAGAAAAGTTTTATACCATTTTGTTTTGCAATTTTTGCTATAGATTTGGCAACACTTAAGTGTCCTCCTGTTCCACCGCCTGTTATAGCTAAAGTCATGAAAACTCTTTTGGTGTAAGTTTTTTGTTTAAATCTATATCTTTTGAAGCCATTAAAAGCATACCTATGGCTATCGATTCTGCAACCATTGATGAACCTCCGTAACTCAAAAAAGGAACCGCTATACCTTTTATGGGAATCAGTCCGCTTATACCGTAGGCATTTATAAGAAATGAAAAAGAAAGCTCCATTGCTATTCCGAGTGCAAACAAAGAGACGGTTTTGTTTTCGCTTCTGTTTGCTATTTTAAAAATCCTCTGTAAAACAAGCAAAAAAACAATCACAACAAAAAGCACTCCGAAAAATCCAAACTCTTCAGCTGTTCCTGATAGTATAAAATCGGTATGGACATCACTTAAAAATCCGAGTTTAAATCCTCCATCAGCCAGCCCTTCACCAAAAAGACCTCCGTTGTGTATGGCATTTAAAGAGTGTCCAACCTGATACGGAAAATGCTCTATGGGGACTCTTAGCTTTTCTGCTATGGATGGTGGAAATATGTTTAAAACACCGTCTTGTATCATAGCCCACCACTGTTTTATCCTCTCTATTCTGTGAGATTTTGACACGATTGCTATAAAACCTCCTATAGACAAAATAGCAAGCAAGGCACCAAAAAATCTTAAACTTCCCCCGGCATATGTTATCATTATCATTAAAGTTGTTCCAAGGACTATAACCTGTCCGAAATCGTTTTGTATAAAAGCTATCATGACAAATACGAAAATAAAAACAAAACCGTAAGGGGCAAACCTTTTTGCCTCATCTGCCAGTGTAAGTTCATGCGAATGGTTTATCTTTCGAGAAAAACTCCATGCCAAAAACCATATAAAACCTATCTTGAAAAATTCAACCGGTGCTATAGAAATACCGGCTATTTTTATCCATCTTTTTGCTCCTCCTACAGAATGAACAAGACTCTCAGGTAAAAACGGCATAACCACCATGGCAATTGTAGAGATTATAAAAATCGTCGTGCCTATTATAGGAAGGTCTTTTTTCGGGTCAAGTTTGGCAAGTAAAAACATTAATATGATTGAAAAAAATCCGTAAACTATCTGTCTTAAGAAAAAGTGTAGATTTTTTGTTTTGTGAAGCAAGACAACATATTCAGACATTGAATAAACCAAAATGATACTACAACAAATAAGAATAGTTACAAGCACAAATAGTTTTCTGTCAGCCATTATTTAATCTTATTGATTTTTAAAACAAATTCCACTTCCGGTTTTGATATATGCAACTCTTTTGCTATGGTTTCTATCGAAACTCCCTGTTTGTATAACGAGATGATCTTTTCATCGTCATTTGCATGTATGGATGAGGGTATGTTTATACTTTTTACCCCGCTTTCAAGGTTTGCTATGCGGGAGTCTATCTGGTTGTCTATGGCTATTACACTTTCTTCAAGCTGTTTTATAGCGATTGAAAGAGGTTTTACCATGTCATATACAGTTCGTTCGATTTCGCTGTAAATCTCATCATCACTTAGTGTTCTGTTTTTGTTTTCAAGTTTTTTATGTGTTTCTTTGAGAGTTTTTTTAAGATAAAATATCTCTCTGTTTAACTCTTCTACCACTGATGCAACCGATCTTAGGTTTTTTTGGTATTGGGCATCTTTGTTAAAAATGTAATAAAGCAGATAAAGTATGATAAATGCCAGTATGGCTATTGTTATCTCTATAGAATAGTTTGTCAGTATCTCATTCATTGTTTTTACTCTTTTGTTTTGCTCTTAGTTCTCTTATAAGCACCCTTTCTCTTGCAGTTACATAAGAGTTCCACTCTTTTTGGTCTCTTTCATGCATTTTTGTAAACTCTGCAACATCACTGCTTAGTGCTTTGAAAAAAACAGCCACATCCCTTTTTGGATGGACAGGCATCTCTATCCTGCCGTAATATATTTTGTCTTTTTCCAAGATTTTTTCTTTTAGTTTGAAATGTTCAAAACCAATCGAGCTTATCTGTGATGAGAAGTTAAGCTTAATTCTTTTTGGTTTTTCTTTTTTTATCAAAGATTCAAGGTTGTCAACTTTTCTGTGAAGTTCAACTAAGAGTTCAAGTAAAACTTTGTCTGTATCGTTGGTTTCACCTCTTGCTTTTGCAAGTTTTATCCATCTGCCTATAGGGTCGTCATCACTGTCACTTAGTTTTTGAAACTCAAGCTCAAACTCATTTTGTTTTTCATTACTAAGTTCTGAAAAGTTTATAGAAATGGGTGCAGGTATCAGTCTTATATCATCTATCTCCATTATGCCGCACTCCTGTCTATAACTATAAATATAAAAAACACTATACCAAGATACCCGTTTACGGTAAAAAAAGCCCTGTCTATCTTTGTAAAATCTTTTCTTACCAGATAATGCTCATACAAAAGCATTACTGCAGAGACTATAACACCAAAAAAACTCCAAAAGCCAAGTCCTGCAACCCATGCAAACATAGCCCAGAAAATTACACTCAAAAGGTGAAAAAGCCCTGATATAAAAAGTGTGGCATCACTTCCATACATTGACGGTATGGAGTAAAGCCCCTCTTGTTTGTCAAACTCCATATCCTGAAGCGAGTAAAGCAGATCAAATCCAGCCACCCAAAATATAACACCCAAAGACAGCAAAACACTCCAGGGTGTTATAGTTCCCAAAACAGCCACTACACCGGCAATAGGTGCAAGTCCCAAAGAGACTCCCAAAACAAGATGAGCCAGTGAACTAAACCTTTTTGTATAAGAGTATAGTGCAAGTATGAAAAGTATGGGTAAGCTTAGCTTAAATGCCAAACCGTTTATAAAATAGGCTGTTACTACAAAAACAAAACCGTTTACGGCTATAAAGACAAGTATGGAACTGTTATCAAGTCTTCCGTCAACACTCGGTCTGTTTTTTGTTCTTGGATTTTTCGCATCTATATCTTTGTCTGCATATCTGTTGATGCCCATTGCAAAGTTTCTTGCACTGACTGCCGCAACTAGACCCAAAAAAAACAGTTTAAATCCAAACCATCCGTTTGCCGATACCACCATTGCGGTAAATATAAACGGAAGTGAAAAAACAGAGTGGGAAAACATTACGAGTTCGTTAAATGCTTTTAGTTTCTCTTTTATTTTTGTATCTATGTATACCATATTTTTTTTATGTCCGTTAAATTTAGGATATTTTATCAAAAGTTATATTAAACTGTTATAATTTTGTTTATGGATATTAACAAGATTGCAATTATTGGACCTACTGCTTCAGGAAAAAGTGATTTGGCTATAAAACTGGCAAAAAAACTTGATGCCTATATACTCTCCATAGATTCGCTTAGCATATACAAAGAGGTGGATATCATCTCTGCAAAACCTTCAAAAAAAGAGCTTGAAGAAGTAAAACATTTCGGTATAGACGAGCTTTATATTGATGAGTATTTCAGTGTAGAGGTTTTTATAAGGCTTTACAAAGAGGTTGAAAAGCTTTGTAAAAAAGAGAAAAAAGATTTGGTGATAGTAGGAGGGACAAGTTTTTATCTAAAAACCCTTATAGATGGTCTATCAAGTGTTCCAAAGCCCTCAAAAGAGATTTTGGATGAGGTTAAAGAGGAGCTAAAAGATATGAAAAAGACATACAGTTTTTTGTATGCTTTGGATAAAGAGTATATGTCAAAGATATCCAAAAACGACAGATACAGGATAGAAAAAGCTTTAACTATATACAAAACAACCAAAACACCACCTTCGATTTGGTTTAAAGAGAATCCAAAAAAACCCGTCATAAAAGATGTTAAGATATACAACATAGATATAGACAGAGATGTTTTAAGAGATAGGATAAAAAAAAGAACAAACAAAATGATAAAACTCGGTGCCATAGATGAGGTAAGATATCTGGAACAAAAATATACAAGAGAACCAAATCCTATGAAAGCTATAGGTATAGTTGAGATACTCGATTTTTTAGATGGAAAAACAACAAAAGAAGAGATGGTAGAGCTTATATCTATACATACCGCTCAGCTTGCAAAGAGACAGCAGACTTTTAACAAAAACCAGTTTAAAGATAAAGTTAGTATGAGTTTAGAAGAGTTGGAGAGATATTTTAAGCTATAGGGAGGACCCTATAACTTTTTAGTATCTGTATCTTAGATAAAATCTTATATCCTGTGCTTTGTCGACATAAAACGGTTTGTAGTTAGAAGGTAATTTTGCTATTTCCATAGCAGCACCTGTAGTGCTTCCAAAGAAACCGTTGCTTCCTGTGTATTTGTAGTCTATGTAAGTATATCTTATTTGCATAGAGAATATATCATCTATAAGAGGTTCTGTAAAATAAACCTCATATGCATCACCTCTTGTAGCTACTTTTGAGCCTATAAGTGTATCTTCACCGTAAGTTATACTTCTCCAATATTGTGATCCGTGGTTATACTCTATACCCCATTTTCCGTCTTCACTGAAGAGTGAGGGCATACTTAAACCTACCCAGTATGAGTAACCGGTTTTTGAATCAAGAGAGCCAAGCATACCGCCACCTGATTTGTTAGGTGATGTTTTACTCATGGCATAGCTTGCAAAGAAGTATGTGTCATCAAGGTAGTCGCTCCATCCGTCACCTATACCGTCAACCGTCAAAGTAACCGTCAATGACTGCATATCGCCTACAGTTTTAAATCCTTTGAAATATGTTGCAGTCATAGTTTGATTAAGATCAGCATCTATAAGGTTTTTTGCATAGTAGTATTGGGTATGTAGGGCATATTGTCCGTCATTATAAGGAACAAATATAAACCCTGCTAAATCTATATTTGGTAAAGCTTTTTTATCATTTATATATGGTGGATTTGAGGCGATTGTATTTGTTGAAGGGTTTAAAGAGAAAAATTTAGCACTAGCATTTGTTAAACCTCTACCTAAGCAAAACTTAACATACATTCCAGGAATCCACTCTTCAAATCCGAGTTTGGCACTTGCACCGTCAAACTCAACATTTATAGAGTGTCCTATAGGACTTGCCGATGGGTCGTCATCCCTTAGATTTATAAGTAGTCCGTTGGTTGAAGGTCTTCTACCTATAGAGAAAGTATAAGATATTTTTGAGCCAAAAAGCTGGTTATCTTTAAGTAAAAAGAAAGCATTTTTTACTCTTATATTTCCATCATATGGGTTTGTATTTACTATCCAGTCAAAGTTTTCCAAAGGTTGTATATATTGAGCAGATCTATATCCATAAGCTTTATTATAAGCAAGCTGTCCTCTGAAGCTAAGTATGTCTGTAGCTTTCCAGCTCATGTTTAACCACAGTCTGTTAGTAAGCAGCGCATCATTTTTGAGCTTTTTACCGTCTGCCATTTTGTAGTTGATGTTGTCAACTGCCGTTCTGAAATCAACATTGAACTTCAAGTTGTTTGTTGAAGTATTTTTGTTGAGTTCCTGAACACTTTCTTCTAAATCAGAAAGTCTTTCTTCCACACTTCCTTCTTCATCATCACCTTCTTCATCTTCATCATCGGCTTCTTCATTATCGTTTTCTTTGTCGTTTGATGTTACAGATTTGTCGCTGTTTTCTTCATCATCGGCTTCTTCATCCCCTTCGTTATCACTCTCTTCCTCTTTTGATGAGAGTTTTGACTGAAGCTCTTCGTTTTGGTCTTTTAGGGCTTTTAATTCACCTTTTAGCTGTTTGAGTTCATACTCCATCTGTATAAATTTGTTATACAAAGATTCTGCTTGCAGGTTTGTTGTTATAAACAACATCAACAATGTCCCCAAAATCAGGCTTAAATATTTTTTCATAATTTCACTCCGTTTGTGATAGATTTACTTTTATCCTTGTATAAGTAATATTATTGTGATACTATACATTAAAATATATAAAACTTTTTTTAATTTTGCTTTTTTTGGATTAATTTTTTTTATAAAATGGTTTTTTTGTATCTTTTTAGCATAGTTTCATTGCCGCTTACTCCGCCCGTGTGTATATACAAAATCTCTTCTTTTGTTTTTTCAAGCAGAAGTTTCCACATCAAAGGAGCATATATAAGATCAAAC
>WFOM01000151.1 GCA_015488075.1 Helicobacteraceae bacterium
GTTTAAAAGAGTATAATTCCGATACAAATACCCTGCATAATATTCTGCAAGATTTACCTCTGCTAAAAATTCAAGGGTCAAAATACAAGGAAACAAATGAATCAAGATATAACATTTAATGATTTGGGTTTAAATGAAAAAATACTAAACTCAATCAAAAAAGCCGGTTTTGTTAAACCAAGTCCCATACAGGCACAGGCTATACCTATAGTTTTAGCCGGATATGATATGGTGGGACAGGCTCATACCGGAACAGGAAAAACAGCGGCATTTAGTTTGCCTGTTTTAAACAATATAGATACAAAAAACGGTGTTGAGCTTTTGGTTATAACACCTACAAGAGAACTGGCGACACAGGTAAGTGATGAGATATACAAATACGGAAAAGATTTGGGTGTAAAAACAGTCACCATATACGGTGGAAGTTCATACAACAGACAAATAGAACAGATAAACAAAGGAGCAAGTGTAGTTGTAGCAACTCCGGGAAGGATGCTTGATCTGCTTAAAAAAGGTGTTTTAAAAAACTTCACTCCGACAACTGTTGTTTTGGATGAAGCGGATGAAATGCTTGATATGGGATTTTTGGATGATATTCAGGAGATTTTCAAATACCTTCCAAAACAAAGGCAAACTCTGCTTTTTAGTGCCACAATGCCTGAGCCTATAAAAAAACTGGCAAACAAGATACTAAAAGAGCCGCAGTTTGTTAGCATAACACAGGGTGAAACTACAAACAAAGATATAAAACAGCTATACTATGTTATAGATGAAAACGAGAGGGATGTAGCCATACTAAGACTCATAGAAGCAGAAAACCCTGAAAAAGCAGTCGTATTTTGCAGAACAAAAAGTGAAACAGACAGACTCTCAACTATACTTATGCAAAACTCTCTTCTGGCAAAACCGCTTCACGGCGATATGGCCCAAAGAGAAAGAGAACAAACTATAAGAGCTTTTAAAAACGGTGACATAGATATACTGGTTGCCACGGATGTAGCAGCAAGAGGGATACATGTAGACGGTATAAGTCATGTATTTAACTACCACATACCTTTTGATGCTGAGAGCTATGTTCACAGAATCGGAAGAACAGGAAGAGCAGGAAGCAAAGGAAAAGCCATCACACTTCTTACTCCACTGGAATTCAAAGAGCTAAAAAGGATAAAACAAAAAGTAAAAACAGATATGGAACTGGCTTTCATCCCTACAAAAAACGATATAAAAGAGAACAAGAAAAAAGAGCTGGTTGATGACATACTAAACCAGCATATTTTTGAAGATGCCGTAAATATACTTGATATGTTAAAAGAGGAGATAGATGAGGAGCAAATACTGCTAAAACTTATCTCTTATGCTCTAAAAGACTACTCTATAAAAGGTCCAAACTATATAGGCATACCAAAAGAGAAATTAGTCGCCATACTTGAAAGAGCCAACAAAAAAACAAACGACAACAAACGGGGAAGAAGGTTTTCCAGAAGGAGAGGTTCTTCTTCAAACCAAAACAGAAGAGGTAGAAGAAGGTAGCTAGACCTACTTCTTCACATCCCAACAAAGTCTGGTTTTACCATCCTCATCTTTACAAACTGCACCCATACCCATTATGTTGTATCCTGCATCAACATAGTGAACTTCACCGGTAACTCCGCTAGAAAGTGGACTCAAAAGATACATAGCCGAGTTTCCAACCTCATCTATAGTTACATTTTTCTTAAGCGGAGAGTTTATCTCATTCCAGCTTAGTATGTTTTTAAAATCTCCTATACCTGAAGCTGCCAAAGTTTTTATAGGACCTGCACTTATGGCATTTATCCTTTTGTTCTCTTTTCCAAGATCAACTGCCAAGTATCTTACACTTGCTTCAAGAGCTGCTTTTGCAACACCCATAACATTGTAGTTTGGCACATATTTCGGACCGCCGAGATAACTTAGAGTAAGAACACTTGCACCGTCATTCATGACAGGATTTAATCTGTTTGTCAAATCTATAAGTGAATAAACAGAGATATTCATAGCTATCTCAAAAGCTTCTTTTGATGTTTTTATAAACTCATCAGTAAGTGCCTCTTTTGGTGCAAAAGCTACAGAGTGAACCAGAAAATCGATTTTACCGAATTTTTCTTCAACCTCTTTGGCGATTCTGTCCATATGTTCGGGATTGCTTACATCAAGTTCAAATACGGCATCACTTTCAAACTCATCTCTTGCTATTGGCTCTACCCTTTTTTTAAGTGAATCGTTTAAATATGTAAAAGCAAGTTTTGCACCCTGATTATGGCAGGCTTTTGCTATACCGTAAGCTATAGATTTGTTGTTTGCCATACCGACTATAAGACCTTTTTTACCTTCTAAAAACATATTGCTCCTTTTTATTTATTTTTAATACGGCTTAGGAAATAATTCCTAAGCCTACGTTAACACTGGGTTCTCTTCAGCAGAGAGCTCGCGGTGCTTTGCACCTTTTGTTTATTTTAATACGGCTAAGAAAACAGAGTTTAGGTTTTAGGATTTAGGGTTGAGTTGGTAGAGATTGGTAATTATTATCATCGCGGAACTCAATCCTCAATCCTCTGTGCTATCTCAACCATCTTTGAAAAATCATCAACTTTTAACGAGGCACTGCCGACCAAAACTCCGTCAACACTCTCTAATTTTAATATATCTTCAACATTGTTTACTTTGACACTTCCACCATATAGTATGGGTGCTGAAGTTTTTTGTTTTAGTTTTTTATGCAGTGATTCTATATCATCTAAAGTCGGAGTTTTTCCTGTGCCTATCGCCCATACAGGCTCATATGCAAGTATAAGGTTTTTGTAATCCAAATCTATACCCGCAAACTGAGACTCTATATACTTTAAGAGTTTCTCTTCGCCCTCTTCTCTTATCTCCAAAGGTTCACCTATGCAGTAGATTATCTTAAAGTTTTTCTCTTTAAAAAACTTAAACTTTTTAGATACTTCCTCTTGAGATTCACCCAGGATGTGTCTTCTTTCACTGTGTCCTATAAGTATGGTATCTATACCAAACTCTTTTAGATGCACCAAACCTATCTCACCTGTAAATGCACCATCTTGCACATAGTATGCATTTTGTGCTCCGACAACAGCATGTCCACTATGTTCAACCAAAGAGGATGTCGCCGGAAATACATACACATCCTGATTTGAGTTTTTTATATTTTGTTCCAGCTTCTCAAGATAAACAAGTGTCTCTTTTCTGGTTAGATTTGTTTTAAAATTGGCTGCTACAATCATCTCACACCTGTTTCATAAGAGGTTTTACACCCGGAAGAATCTTGCCTTCAAGTAGTTCCAAACTTGCACCGCCTCCGGTTGATATAAATGTCATCTCATCATCAACACCGACTCTTTGAACAAGATCTGCGGTATCTCCGCCCCCTACAACAGTTGTTGCATAACTATCAGCTACAACATTTGCAAGTTTTGACGAACCTCTTGCAAACCTCTCCATCTCATACACTCCCATAGGCCCATTCCATAAAACAGTCTGTGCATCAGTCAAAGCTTCACGGTAAAGTCTGGTAGTGGCAGGACCTATGTCAAGCCCCATCCAGTTATCCGGTATCTCCTGTGCAGGGACTATCTTGCTTACAGCATCTTCTGCAAATTTTTCAGCCACAACTATATCAACAGGCAGATAAAACTTCACTCCAAGCTCTTTTGCCCTGTCCATGATATGTTGTGCTTCTCCAAGTAAATCATCCTCGACCAAAGATGCTCCTATGTTGTATCCGAGCTGTTTTAAAAATGTAAAAGCCATTCCTCCACCAATCAAAATCTTGTCAACTTTTGGAAGAAGATTTATAAGAGCTTCAAGTTTTCCTGAAACTTTGCTCCCACCGACTATGGCAACAAACGGTCTAACAGGATTGTTTACAAGTTTTCCGAAAAAGTTTATCTCTTTTTCCAGCAAAAATCCTGCCGCTTTATGGTTATCGTCAAAATATTTTGTAATACCTTCAACAGAAGCATGAGCCCTGTGGCTTACACCAAAAGCATCATTTATATAAAACTCTGCCAAAGAAGCAAGCTCTTTTGCAAAATTTTCATCATTTTTGGTCTCACCTGCCTCAAATCTAAGGTTCTCAAGCAAAAGTATCTCACCGTTTTTTAATTTTTGTGCTTTTGTTTTTGCATCCTCTCCTATAACATCATCAGCCATTATTATTTCTCTGTGTAAAAGAGTATGAAGTCTTCTTGCAACAGGTTTTAATGAATATTTCTCATTGTATTCACCCTTTGGTCTTCCAAGATGTGAAGCAAGTATAACACTGCAGTCCTGATCCAGGCAGTAGTTTATGGTTGTTAGAGCAGACCTGATTCTTCTGTCATCGGTTATATTGCTAAATTCATCCATAGGGACATTAAAGTCGCATCTAATAAAAACTTTTTTACCCGTTATATCAAGTTCTTTTATATCCAAAAGCTCCATATCTAACCTTTTAAAATAAATTCAGCCATATCTAAAAGTCTATTTGAGTATCCGTATTCGTTGTCATACCAAGCCATTATCTTAACCAGATTGCCACCTATAACCTGAGTCAAATCGTTTGCTATGATACTGCTGTAAGGTGAACCTAAAAAGTCGCTTGATACCCTTTTGTCAAAATCGATTGAAATGATACCATTTAACTCTTTTAAATAAGCTTTATTTATAACATCATCTATCTCTTCTTTAGATGTGTTTCTTTTTAGCACAACATCAAGATCCATCATACTAACATCGGCAACCGGAACCCTTACGCTTTGTCCGTGAAGCTTACCCTTTAATCTCGGTAAAACTTTATATATACCTTTTGCGGCATTTGTTGTTGTAGGGATTAGGTTTTGTGCGGCAGCGCGAGATCTTCTGGTATCGATGTGGTTAGAATCAAGAAGGTTTTGACCGTTTGTATATGAGTGTATAGTAGTCATCAATCCCTTTTCTATACCGAAATTATCATCTAACACTTTTGCTATCGGTGCTAAGCAGTTTGTTGTGCAACTTCCGTTTGAGATTATATCTTCACCGTTATAGTTTTGATGATTTACACCTAAAACAAAAGTTGGAGTATCATCTTTTGCTACTGCAGAGATTATAACCTTTTTAACACCTTTTTTTGTATGATGCTCTACCTCATTTGAAGTTAGAAAAAGTCCCGTGCATTCAAAAACAACATCAGCACCTATTTTTGCAAAATCTAACTCGTTTGGATCCTTTATAGATGTATATTTTACTATATCGTTGCCTATTTTTAAACTATCTTCATCTATCTTATAAGCATCTAAAAAGTTGCCATGAACAGAGTCATATTTTAATAGATACAAAGCCATATCTAAACTAGCTAAATCATTTACGGCAACCAGTTTTATATCATCTCTTTTTGATATAAGCCTAGCTAAAGCTCTTCCTATCCTTCCAAAGCCGTTTATAGCAACTTTTATAGCCATCTGTTCTCCACGATTTCAAAATAAAATAGACTCAAATCGTTATTTTTAAATGATTTTAGTCCATTAGTAAAAATAAGTAGAATTTTACTAAAAAAAGATTATAATTCCACTTAATGAAAACGGCAGCTATATTTGGTGGAAGTTTTGACCCTGTCCACACCGGTCATCTTGAGATTATCAACAAACTAAAACAGCTTGATTTTATAGATGATATAATCGTAGTTCCTACATATCTTAACAGATTTAAAGACAAATTTAGTGCACCTCCTAAAATCAGACTAAACTGGTTAAAAGAGCTTTTTAAATCTGAAAAAAAAGTGATAGTTAGTGATTTTGAAGTAAATCAAAAGCAAAAAACCGCTACAATTACAACCGTCAAACATTTTTTAAAAAGCTATGACAAAATCTATGTGGTAATAGGTGCTGACAACCTAAAAGCACTTCATAAATGGCAAGATATAGATGAGTTAAAAAAACTTGCAACTTTTATAGTTGCCACAAGAGATG
>WFOM01000152.1 GCA_015488075.1 Helicobacteraceae bacterium
AACTTTTGGAAGTATAGGGCTTTATGGACACTGGCTTAAAAAGATACTTCACTACATGTTTATATACAAAGCAAAATTAAAACCGGGTTGGAAAATAATCCCAGGTTAAGAGACATACAAATAAAAAGGAGATACGATGCAAAGAGCAACAGACAGATTTGCAGACCCACAGTTTAAAACAACCATGCTTCCAAGAAAAGCAATGGTATTTGCAAGGCAGTGTTTTATATTTCAAATAATCGGTATGATTATGTTTGGTGCAAGATGCTTGGATGTTATACTGTTAAACAAACACAATATAAAAGAGGTTGAGCAAAAATAGTATATAAGTGATAATTTTTTAATAATCATGCTTTTTTTTGTGAAATTTTGTGTTATAATTTGCATTCATATTGTTTTAAAGGATTAATATGAATGCAAAAACATCTGTTATACTCGGTTTTTTTATAACTGCAGGACTTTTTTTGCTTGGATATGAAGTATAAACAGTCTGCTAAAAGTTAAAAATCTTGAAAGAAGTGTAGTTGCAAAAGGTTTGTTTGAAAAAGAAGTAAAAGCTGATGTAGTTATATGGCCTATATCTTTTTCAAGAGCAAGCAACAATCTTGAAGATTTGTATAATAGTTTGGAAAGTGATGCAAAGACTATAAAATCTTTTTTGATCTCCAAAGGTATAAAAGAAGATGAGATAACTGTATCAGTACCTTCCGTTGATGACAAAATAGCCCAGCAATATGGCGGCAATACTCCAAAATACAGATACAATGCAAGAGAGACTTTGACGGTATATACGAAAAATGTTGATCTGGCAAGAGAGTCTATGAAAGATATGATAGAACTTGGTAAAAAAGGTATAACTTTCATAAATGACTACTATGATGGCAGAGTGGAGTATATTTTTACAAGATTAAATGAGATAAAACCGCAGATGCTAAAAGAAGCAACACAAAAAGCAAGAGCTTCTGCCAAAACTTTTGCAGATGATTCCAACAGCAAACTCGGCAAAATCAAAAAAGCAAGACAGGGTCAGTTTATAATAACAAACAGGGATAATAACACACCTTATATAAAAAAAGTAAGAGTTGTATCAACTATAGAGTATTATCTGGATGACTAAAAACAAGTTTTTTGTAATTTTCATCTTTTTTGACAAGTCCTGCTTCATATAAGAACTGTGATGGTAAAAACTCTGTTTTTTTAACTTTGTCATACTTGGCAAAACTGAGATACAAAATCTCTTTTGCTCTGGTAACTGCAACATAAAAGAGTCTTCTCTCCTCCTCTATGCTTCCACCGCTTCTGTTTGCTAGTTTTCTATTTGGAAATCTACCATCCATCAAATCTATAACATACACCTCCCTAAACTCAAGCCCTTTACTTGCATGGATGCTTAAAAGATTTACCCCATCACCTTGAGTTAAGTCGTTTGAGCCTAGTATCATGGCATTTAAAAACCTTTCACTATCATTGTAAGGTTTACTAAGATCTTCTAAAAGGAGCATTTTTCGTTTTATTTTGGTCAGGGCTTCCTCTTTTAGTCTCTCATCTATAGTTTTATCCTTTAGTTCTGCTCTTTTGTTTGCCAATAGCTCTTTTACATACTCAAAAAGATTTGAAGAGGTTATCTCTTGTATAATGTTTGTAGGGTTTGTTATAGCTAAGAGTTTTTTGGAAAGTATATAAAAGTTATATATATAAGTTGCACTCTCTTTAGTTAGTTTTGGATGTTTTAGTATGGGGTGGTTTAAAAATTCAATATCAAATCCGAGATTTTGATACTTTTTGATACTCTCTTTTGTGTAGTATTCATCAAAAAGTCCAAGATTAACATTTACAAAATCGCTTATATCTTTTGATGTGTCTGGATTATAAAGTCCGTTTATGATGGAGTTTTTCCCAAGCTTTTTTAAAGCCAAAAACATATCTGCCAAAAATCCGCTTCCTATACCTTTGGCATACTCAAGTGTGTGTATAAAAGCCATCATATCTGTTGGATTTACTACAAGTGTATATAGATCCAAAACAAACTTTACCTCTTTGGCATCAAAAAAGCTGTTTCCCCCTTTTCTTTTTGAATTTATACCAAGTTCTCTAAGTGCCACTTCTATACCGTCTGCCGTTGCATTGTTTCTAAATATAACTGCTATTTCTTCATGAGGTGTATTTGAATTTTGAATATATTTTGCTATGCCGTGATACTGGTCAAAAAGTTCATCAAAAACCAAAAGTTTTGGTGGGAAGTTTGGCTCTTGTTTTGTAACTTCAAGCTTTTTTGGATATATCCTTTCGTTGTAACTTATAACTTTGTCGGCAAGTTCAAGTATAGGTTTAGTTGAGCGGTAGTTTTTTGAGAGGTTGAACACTTTTGCATCTGGGTATTTTTGTGTAAAAGAGGCTATGATGTTTATATCTGCTCCATTAAAAGCATATATGCTTTGGTCATAATCACCTACACAAAAAAGTGAAGGTGGATTTATGGCTTCTATGATGCTCTCTTGTAAGAGGTTAGTATCTTGATACTCATCAACAAGCACCTCCTTATAACCCAACTTTTTTGTTTTTGCAAGTTCTCTAAACTCTATAAGTAAGTCGTTAAAGTTTAAAAAACCAAACTCTTTTTTTAGTTTCTCATACTCATCTATAATATCTTGATATATATCTGCAAACGCTCTGTGCTCATCATGATTTTTGTAGATATACTCATAAAACTCCAGTTTTAGTTCGGTGTTTTGGTATAGTATGTATAGATCATATAGGTAGTTACTACTAAAGGCTTGTGTGTCTGAGTCTATATCGAAAAAGTTTTTTTTCTCATAAATAGATTTAAAAAGTGTTTTAAGCTCTCTTTGTTGTTTTAAGACTACTTTTTTATCCTCTTTTTTTAAAACTCTATAGCTTATGGCATGAAAAGTTCCGGCTTCTATCTTTTTTGCTACATCTTTTCCAAAATATCTGGCAACTCTTGCTATCATCTCTGCTGCGGCTTTATTTGTGAATGTAAGTAGCATAATCTCATTTGGATTTATACCTGAGTTTATAAGGTGTGCTATGCGTCCGACAATTGTTGATGTTTTACCTGTGCCTGCGGATGCTATGATGAGATTTTTATCATATTTTGAAGTTGCGGCTTCTAATTGTTCTTTATTTAAATTCTGTAACGGCAAAAAAAGTTACCTTTTAAAAATTTTTTTTTGAAATTATACATATTTAAACTTTTTTTTTGTTAATTGTGATAAACTTGTTTTTATGAATGGAAATAAAGAAATGTTGAAAATTATATCAAATGAAACAAAAAAAAGAGTTTGTAAAGAAGAAATATTAACACCTTCCATATTTGTAAGCCATTATCATGAGATAGCCCAAAAGTATGATGTAAAAGTGGATGAAGAGAGCAAAAGGTATCTTGATAAGAAAGTTTCTGAGATATATGAGCTTGAAGAAAAAACTACACAAAATGTTAACAAATTAAATGAAACTACAAAAAAAGCTATAGATGCTATAAAGGAAAACGATTCCGAATATATTCAGAAGATATATAACGAGACTCTCGAGTTAAAAGCGGAGATAAACAAACTTAGAGAATCTTTATATAAAGATGCACTTACAAAAGTTTACAACCGCAAATGGCTTTGTGATAATGTGGTTGATGCTGATGATAAATTTTTATTTGACGGTGTGATAGCACTTATAGACTTAAACTACTTCAAGCAGATAAACGATACTTACGGACATCTTGTGGGTGATAAGGTTTTGGTTTTTATATCTTCACAGCTTAAAAAATCAAAAGGTTTTGTTGTCAGATACGGCGGTGATGAGTTTATGATATTTTTTAAAAATTTATCTGTTTCATATGTTAAAAAGGTTTTAAATGATATAAGAGAAGACATATTAAAAAAACACATGAAAGTAAAGAATGATGAGTTTAGAGTAAGTTTTTCTTTTGGTGTTGCTTCATTTAGTAAAGATGATAGCCTTGAAAAAGTTGTAGAAAAGGCTGATGAAAATATGTATAGTGACAAGAAAAATATAAAAGAAAGGATAAAAGGTATAAGCTAAATTTCACCCCCTTTTAGGTATAATCCGCTTCAAAAAAACCACCAAAGGTATCTTTATAATGAGTAACAAATACAATCCACAGGAAGCAGAAGAGAAGTTTTATAAAATCTGGGAAGATAGAGGCTATTTTGAGATAGATGGCAACAAAGAGATTCAAAAAGAAGATAAAAAATTTTGTATAATGATGCCACCTCCTAATGTAACAGGAAGACTTCATATTGGTCATGCATTAACATTTACACTTCAAGATATAATTACTAGATATAAAAGAATGGATGGGTATAAAACCCTTTGGCAACCGGGAACTGATCATGCAGGGATCGCTACTCAAAATGTTGTTGAAAAGCAAATATTAGCTGAAGGAAAAACAAAAGAGGAACTTGGTAGAGAAGAGTTTTTAAAAAGAGCTTGGGCTTGGAAAGAGCAGTCTGCAAATATCATGACAACTCAGCTTAGAAAAATGGGAGTAAGCCCTGCTTGGAGTAGAGAGAGATTTACAATGGATGAAGGGCTTCAAAAGGCGGTTCGTGAAGCTTTTGT
>WFOM01000153.1 GCA_015488075.1 Helicobacteraceae bacterium
CATCTATAACATCATAAAAAGTTATATACGATTTTTTAAACAGTTTTTTGTACTCTTTGTTGCCGTTTACTACAGCTTCTATGCTTTTTATGCTCATACCGTGTTCAACAGGATTTAAAAGAGGGCCTTTTGCCTGTTCATACAGGTCTTTTGCTCTTCCGTTCCAAAACTGTCTGAAATTAAACACCGCATTAAACACTGTAGGAGCTTGTATGTTTCCTTTCTTCCCTTCTACACCTTCAGAAACTACTCTCGGGTCTGCTCCGCCGCTAAAAATATTGTGACAGTTTATACATGCTATGCTTCCGTCTTTTGAGAGTGATGTGTCAAAAAAAAGTTTTTTGCCTATTAGTGCTTTTTTTGCATCAAAAGGTATGGTTTTGGGGATGGGTTTTATAGGCTCATCGGCAAACAGTATTGCAAAGAGTATCAGCCATATCAGTTTTTTCATGTTATTATTCTATTGCTTTTAAGCTTTAATTTTGCTTTTGACAAAAATTTTCTAAGAGCTTTTTTGCTTTTGTGGGTCTGTATGTATGAGATCAAAGACAGGTAGTAATTTATATCGCTTGCAGATATGCCAAGCTCTTTTGACTTTTTTTTAAGTATGTATTGGGGGATCTTTTTGTTGTGTTTTAGGAAGTTTTTTTGTAGTTTTTCATAATATTGCTTGTTTGAGTGGTAGCAAAATGTGGCAAAAACAAAAGGTAGTTTGTATTTTTTATACCATTCATATGCCAGGTCTGTATAATCATTACTGCCAAGAGCATATTTTAATGCTTTGTCACCTATTAGTATCTGATTGTTTATCCCCAAAATTTTTGCAAGTATGTTTGAAGTTGCAGATTCTGCATCATCTTTGGCATCGGTGTTGTTTATCGCTATGACACTGAGAACTTTTTTGTTTGCTATTATGGCAAGATCTGTTTTTTTGTATCTGTTTGAGAGTATACTTGATATAAATGCGGCTTCAACCTTTCTTTGGATAAATTTTTTGTTTATTTTTGAAGGAACATCTTTGTAGTATTCCATTGATTGTTTTTTCTGCGATGAGCCTATATACCTTTTCATAAAAACATGAAACGGCAACAGATTCAGATACTCTATTTTCCCAAACAGCAATTATGTCCTTTGTTTTTTTGCAATTATACAAAATAAGTTATAATACCATCACAAAATAAGGAGCTTGTTATGGTAAAAGTTGAATTTTTGGGTCCTATTGCAAAAGAACCTGTAGAGATAGATGCCAAAACACTAAAAGATGTTTCAGAAGTTTTAAAACAGGATGAGTCTTTAAAAGAGTGGCTTGAGACTTCTGCAGTAGCAGTTAACGACAAACTTGTAAGTTCTCTTGATGTGGCATTGAGTGACGGAGACAAGGTATCACTTCTTCCGCCGGTTTGTGGAGGATAAATGTTAGAGCTTTACAATGGTGCACTGGATGTTGCCGGTATATTAAAAAGATGGTATGAGGAAGAATCAAAGAGCAACTACGGAGCCTTTATACCTTTTATAGGAACGGTAAGAGAAGAAGACGGTATAGAGGGGCTTAGTTTTGATGTATATGAACCTATTTTGAAAAGCTGGTTTGAAACCTGGCAGGAAAAAGCCAAACAAAAAGGTGCCAAGCTGAAGATGGCACACTCTGTCGGTGATGTGCCGGTGCATGAGAGTTCGTATATATCTGCTGTTTTTTCACCAAAAAGAAGGGTAGCACTAGAGATGATAGAAGAGTTTGTAGAGGATTTTAAAGCAAGTGCTCCTATTTGGAAATATGATCTAAAAAACGGCAAAAGAGTTTATGCAAAAGAGAGATCAACAAAGATAAAAGGAAGCGGGATTTTATATGGCTAAATTTATGGACTACGAAAAAAGTATGGAACTTCTTAAAACACTTTTTACAGATGAAATACCAACTAAAAAAGTTTTGCTTACAGATGCTCTTGGTATGTATCTTGCACATGATATTGTAGCAGACAGAAACGAACCTGAATTTCCTACGGCATCGATGGACGGTTATGCTATAAAAGTAGAAGATTTGAAATCGGGAAAAATCAAAGTTTTGGGAGACAACCCTGCAGGAAACGATGAAAAAAGGGTTCTGAAAAACGGAGAAGCTATAAAAACTTTTACAGGCTCAAAAATGCCAGAAGGCAGTGATACACTTATCCCTATAGAAAATGTAACTTACGAAGACGGGTATATAACCGTAAATGAAGAAGTTTCGTATGGTTTTGCAACAAGACCTGTGGGTGAGAGTTATAAAAAAGGTGATGTTCTTATAAAAAAAGGAACAAAAATCACCTATGCAGAGATAGGTGTTTTGGCAGGGCTTAATTGTGTAAGTGTAGAAGTTGCTATCCCGCCAAAAGTGGCTGTTGTTTCAACCGGAAGCGAGATTTTGGAACTGGGTGAGTGCTCAGACAACCCTGCACAGATTAGAAGTTCAAACAACTACACTATAGAAGCATTGTGCAAAGAAGCCGGAGCCGAAGTTAACCAGATGGGTGTTGTCAAAGATGACAAAACATCAATCCTTAAAGCATTTCAAAATGCTATAAACTCCAGCGATATTGTCATCTCTACAGGCGGTGTAAGTGTAGGAGATTACGATTTTGTAAAAGATATAGTCCCAAGCCTTGGATTTGAAGTTGTGTTTAAGGGTGTCGGGATAAAACCCGGAAAACATGTCATGGTTGCAAAAAAAGAGAACAAAGTCATACTTGCACTTCCTGGCTTTGCATATTCAAGCACTGTTACAGCTGTCCTTTATGCTTTGCCTCTTATAGCAAACAGGCTCGCAAAAGAAAACCCTTATACTGTCATAGAAGCTGAACTTAAAGAAGATTTTAAAAAACGAACACCTTTTAATGAGTTTAGAGCATGCAGACTTAGTTTTGAAAACGGGAAAGTTTATTGCGATTTCAAAGATAAAAAAACAGGAAGCAGTGCCATACTTATAAATATGTTAAACAGTGCCGGAATTATGATGGCTTCAAGCCAAGACAACTTTTTGGAAAAAGGAACTATAGTTAAAGTTATAACTTTATAATAGGATCTCTTTTTCTATATTATATAGTTCATATCTTATTGATTTAAAAAGCTCGCTCGTATCTGTATCGGAAAGTTTAAAAATCTCTTCAAGCACTCTGGCAGATTCTTCTGCTCTTTTGAAATTTGATATTATTATGTTTTCTGTATCTTCTCTTGCCTGTTCATCTGTTGTAGAGCTTTTTAAGACATCGTTTATACTGTCTCTGTAAGTTAAAAACTCTTTATAGTTTGGCAGTTTTGTTTTGTGGCGAAGCTTTTTTAGTTTTGCAGCTGTTTCTTTGGAGTTTTTTGCATATCGTTGTATATCTTCTATAACCCGTATCCCTTCTCTTAGTCTGTTGAGGTTTGCATCACACACCCGAATAAGTTCGGGTGAGAGTTTGTTAGTCATCACTGCCAAATATTCCAAGTAGTTGAAGCAAAGATACAAATATATTCAAAAAATCAAGATATAAAGCTATGGCACCGTCTATCGGTGTCGCATAGTTTCCTCTGATGATATTTTGAGTGTCAAAAACCACCATTATACTAAAAAGTATAACAGCTACGGCACTTATACCTATAGCTATTAAGGGATTTCCCAAAAATATATTTACTATAGAAAAGCCAACTATTACCAACACTGCTATAAAAAGAGGTTTAGAGTAAGATGTAAAATCTTTTGTTGTTTTTATAGCAAAAAAACTCATAGCCCCAAACACTGCAGATGTCATCAAAAATGCATTACCGACTATAACGGCTCCGTCTGCCTTAGCAAGTGTATATGCTAAAAGCGGAGCGGTAGTTATACCTGTAACAAATGTAAATCCAAAAAGCACTACCATATTTATACCAGGTTTGTTTTTGGCAAAAAACAAACCAAACAGTAATGCAAATTCAAGTATCACAAGCGGTAAAAAATACTGGCTGATTGAAGCCGCCAAAGGAACACCGATATATGCTCCAACCGCACCGGCAAACAAAGAAGCCGCAAAAAGTTTGTAAGTATCTTTTACAAATGTTACAATCTTTGCTTCTTCTGCAAAGGTGGCATTTAAATAACCCTCTCTTGCATAATCTCTGTCATATAATCCCATATAATCTCCTTTTGTCAGGATTTTCTATTTATAGGAATTGTATATATATATGGTTAACGGAAAGTAAAACATATGTTAAGCCTGATTGTTTTTTTAACTTTATATGCAGTTTTTATCTCTTTTTAAGCAAACACTCTATATAATTTCGCTCCCTAAACGACGGAAGGGCTAAAAGAAGCTGAGAGAGTCGTTTAAGATCATTGACAACTAAACA
>WFOM01000154.1 GCA_015488075.1 Helicobacteraceae bacterium
ATCTCAAATATATATATAATCACGGCTATTTCCATAATGCCAAGAAGACTTACTTTTCCATATAAATGACCAAAAAACGGATAAAATATCAAATAACCAAAAACAGTATGCAAAATATAGTTGGAAAAGCTCATTTTGCCTACATATGAAAGAGGGTGAAGGATTTTTTTAAATATATTTGAATGATACAGTATAGATATAATCTGAACATACGACATAGCCAAAAATATCTGTCCGGTTGCTGCAAAAAACTTCCAAACCGTGTCATTTAGAGAATCGGGAAAAGATGCCATACTACCGCCAATGTAAGTTGTTGTAACAGATACAAAAATCCCTGTAAGAAAATATAAAAAAAACAGTTTTTTGCTGTTTGCATATCTGTTAAAATAATCTATCTTCATCAGGTAAAACCCAAGCAGAAATATAGCCAAAACTTTGGTAAGTCTTCCAGCAGGTATCAAGTCTATATATCTCCAGTATAGATTGTGCCAGTTTGCTTGTAATACACTTAAAAAATCTCCCTGCTGAAAAATTGCTGTCAGCTCCCATGGTGTAATGTCGGCATAGTTTTTATAGGCAAAATGGTCATGAGACAAAAACCCAGGCATAAATACAGCAAAGAGTGCATCATACACAAGCCAGATATAGAAGAAAAATACAGAAAAAAAGAGCAGTTTTTTTGCGCTAAGATTTCTAAAGAGTATAAACACAAAGCCAACCGCACCGTATATGAAAAGTATGTCTCCTGACCAGAAAAAGGCATGTATTGCACCAAAAAGCATCAAAAATGCCAGTCTTCTTCTGTAAACCTTTATAAATGGTTGTTGATTGTTCACATGTTTTTTGAATTGAAGAAAAAAACCTATACCAAATAAAAGTGAGAAAATTGTATAAAACTTTGTATCTACAAAAAGGTTGAAAAAGAACTTTAAAATATCGTTTATATCAGCATTTGGAAGTGTGTTTAGTTCATAAAACGGTATATATTTGTATCCGCTCCATGACTGGATGTTTGCCAGAACTATACCTAAAATGGCAAAACCCCTTAAAACATCCAAAACTTCTATTCTTTTTTTTGTAGGTTTAAAATTCATCAAATGTCTTTTCTAATTTTTTTCAGTAGATTTTGACATCTCCGCCGTAAATCTTTAGTTTTTTTTCTTTATTTTTCAAGATCACCAAAACTTCATCCTCTATGTTTCCTTCTCCTCCGTCTTTAAATATATATCTAAAAGGTCCTGATTTGAAGCTGACTGTTTTTCCTTTAAATTTTATATCGCTTACGGCTATATATGTGTTGCTTGGCGGATGCATGAGAAGTGCATTTTCATAAAAAGCTATCGGTTTTTTGTTTTTTATGTCATAAAGCCCTCTTACCAAATATCCCTCATAACCTTTTTGTGTTTTTTTTATAAACATTTTCGCAGCCATTACGAGTCTGTTTTTTGTTCCGTCTTTGTCATAGTCAAACAAAAAAGGTTCCGAATAAAATATAACTGCTTTTGCAGCCACACTCTCACCTTTTTTAAGTGTTTCATACTCTTTTATAGATTTTGCATTCAGTAAAGACAAACATAAAACAGATGCCAAAAAAACATATCTAAACATAGTTTTCTCCTGCAATCTCTTTTAGGTTTTTACATCTGGAGGTTACAGTTTTATGAAACTCTATACATTTTTGCAGATATGAAAGAGCGGTATTGTTGTTTATATCTTTTAGAGTTTTTGCCAGTTGTTTGTCTCCTATTTTATTTTCGATCCATTCAACCAAATCTTTTAGCTGGACAGAAGGAAACATCTTTTCGTTTGGTTCAAGAAATATTGTGAGGTCTTCTAGTTTTCTCATCCTTTTTTTTGTAACCGTTTTAGGCGGAAACATAACACCTGCCATATACCAGTCGTCAAAATCAAGCTCTCTTAATATATGTTTTGCTTCTTCTTTTGTCATCGTTATACCTCTTTGCCAAGTTTGTTGTGTTTTTTCAGTTCATCTATGACAAAGTCAAGCCCAAGTTCTTTGAGAGTTTTTTCTGTAGGCCATCCTGTTTGCGGGTCAAGTCCTTCAGCCTTGTAAAATCTTGTTTTAAAATCATCAAACTTTTCTCTGTCAAGTTTTCTGTGCATCAAATCTGTATATCTCCATGAACCGTTTTCATCTTTTGTAGGCCATAAAAAGAAAGGAAAGTCTCCTTTTTCAACTGGTTTTTCATATATATAGTCTGCCAGATAAACCATATCGCGGTGTCTTCCCTGCAATGCCCATATGGCATTTTGAAATATAAATGTTTTATGCCCTTTTTTAAGACCGTCCACAAAACTTATGTCTTCTCCCGTTACGGCATTCCAGTAAACCTGCTCGCCAACCTCTTCATCAGCGGTTGCACCGACATTTCCGGGTGCATTTGTATCATAAAGGTCTGCCCATCTAAGGTCACAAAACTGTGCTGTGTTTTTCCAAAATCTGTTGTAGTGTATATACCATCTGACAAGATTTAAGACATCGTCGCTGTAGATGTTGTCATCTGCATAGTTCAGACAGTTTGGAGAGTCTACATATGGTTTTAGTTTTTCTGCCATCAGCTCGACGATTTTGCCGGCTTCTATTCTGTATGGTGTTCCGTGAAGCATTGAGAGGTTTACATTCCAAAACATTATATTGAAGTCATGAGAGTTTATGTCTCTGTCTGTAAGTATGGAGGCATAACCCCATTCAACTTCACATCTTGAGTCGTATCCGTGTTCTTGTATGCCCCAGTATGGATGGTGAAGATAGCCCTGTTTCCATTCATCTTCAAGTCCTGCTTTTATAGCTCCCTGCACAAATCCGTCTGCAAAAAATTCACCGATATCTTTTTTGTATGCAAAAGCATCCACAAACTCAAAGCCGAATTTTTCCGAGCCGAGTTCATCAAAGTTCAACTCAGTGTGTATCTTTTTGTTTTTTCCAAGGATACCTTTGTGCCACAGTCTTTCAAGCCAGTGTATACTTGTTGCAAAAGTATATGTGTTTATACCCACATCGTTACAGTAATCAGCCAGTTTTAGTGCAACTTCAGACATCTTCTGTCTGTCATTTTTGTAGTAATAAAGGGCAAAAAAAGCATACCATGCAGTAGCCTGGCATTTTGTTTCATTTCCGTAGCCGACATCGTATCTTGAACGGCATCCCATTATACATCCCGCACATGACTGTAGTCTTGAATTTTGGGTAACACTTGAAACGAAGTTTGAGCCTCCGGGTTTACTTAGTCTTCCCCACTGATACAAATCTGGATTGTTTGGATTGAAAGCATATCTTTCTTTTACTTTGAATCTTGCATCAACAAGGTCCATAGGATTGGTTGCTTTGACTCCTCCTGTGCCCAAAAAGCTTATGGCTTTTAGGTTTTTTGAGCCAAAAACGGCAGCAAATCCGCCTTGTGCCGAGGTGTTTCCGGCATCATGAACAAGTGCCGCATGGACACTTTGTTGTTCACCTGCCGGACCTACACATATTATCGCCGGTTTTTGTGTGGTGTAACTTGCTTCATCTTTTTTTCCGGGAAGCGGCTGCCATCCCCAGCCGTTGTTGTCGGTATCGAGTTGGGAAAGTATTTTCAACTGTGTTTTTCTTGCTTTTTCACCCCAAAGTTTTCTTGCATCGTTATATCTGATATGTGAGTTTTTAACCTCCACCCAAACAGGATAAGGTGCTTTTCCTGATATAACAACCGCATCATATCCGGCAAATTTTATCTGTGAAGAGAGTCTTCCGCCTATGTTGCTTCTTGTAAACCACCCAATCGGGTATGTTCCGCATCCGACTCCCACTATTTCGCATCTTCCGCCTGCTGATGGTGCCGCTGTTCCGTTTAGCGGTGAAGTTGTAATAACCAGAACATTTTTTTCGTTTCTTCCGTCCTGGATTGTTTTGTCTTCACAATAGTCCCAAAAAAGTGCTGTTCCAAGAGCATTTCCTCCGCTCCACTCAACATATTTTTCTGTTGGGATTATCTCATAATCCAGAGTTGAGAGTCTTAGATGAAGTATATTTCCCGAGTAGCCTCTTTTTCTTATATCATCCATATCTATCCCTCTCTTTTTATATCTTCTGTTGTCATACCGAGTTCTTTCCAGCCGTCTTTTCTGAGATTTACATTATATGATGTCGGATCGTTTTGTTTTGGCATCTTTTCTACAAAAGCTATGGCACCGGTAGGACATACTTTTACACAAGACTGAGTTCCACCAGGTCCGCCTTTTTCTCTTAAATATGGTGTATTTGCACAAAGGTCGCATTTTTGGACTTTTTTAGTCTCAGGGTTAAACTGAAGTCTTTTTGGAAGCCATGGGCATGCATCTATACACTGTGTGCAACCTATACATTTGTCCGGATCGATTGTTCTTATATTTCCAAACAAAACATCAACATGGTCAGCTTCTGTCGGACATGCATTTACACACGGTGCATCTTCACACTGATGGCACACTGCCATATGTATGTCGTTTGGGAAGTTTTGAAAAGAATCCTGTTGGATTTGTATTCTTGAAAGTGTAAGGGATGATTCTCCGTGATGCACCATAGAACATGTCATCATGCAACTGACACACCCCATACATTTTGCCATATCAACAACCAAGAAACCTCTTGAGTTTGGCATAACCATAAGATTTGTTCCCGGAAGCATGAAAGATGCTCCTGCAGTTGCGGTTATACCTGCGGCAGCAAGTGTTTTTAGGAAAGTTCTCCTGTCCATTCCGCCGTATTTTGGCTCTTCACATTCGGGTATGTTTGCATTGTTTTGATTGTTATCCATTTTGTTTGTCTCCTTCATCATCACAAAGACCCTGTTCTTTTAGTTCTTTATACCATCCTTTGTGATGGGTTTTTAAATCTTCAACTTTCATATAACCTGTTACCATAGATACAAACATAGGCCATGCCCATGGGGCAACCGCAGCAAGAAATATGTGAAAAACAAGCAGTATCGCCAAAATAACGGTTGAATAATCATGAATAATTGATGCACCGTGAACAAACCATGTCGGAACATTTACTATGTGGGCTGAAAGTTTTACAAGCCCTGTAAGCCCCATAAAAAGTGCCAAAAGTGTAAGAGGGATAAATGCAAGTCTCTCACTTGCCTCATATTTGCCGACCGGCCGCTCACCTTTTTTAAGCGGTATGCCAAAAAGAGCCAGGTAGTGTAAAACAGCATCTTTGACAGAGCCTTTGTAAGGTGAGTGTTCTTTTAGTCTTTGAGGGTATAAAAAGGTGTTGCCAAGCCAGTAAACAGCACCAAACAAAAACATAACAGCACCTATAAAGTGCAGGTTAAACATTGCTCTTGCACCGTCTGTAAAATAAACTTTTCTTCCAAAATCCAAAAAACCAAGTTTATAACCGCTGTATAAGAGGATTAAAATACCTGCAGCATTAAACCAGTGGCTTATCCTTGCTGCTATATCATGACGAAGTATTTTGCCGTTTTGACATTTTGGTTTTTTTCTATGGGTTAGGGAGCTAATAAGAAGTGCCAGAAATACCGTTAAAAACACCACCCACCAATAGTGGTCAAAATAAAATATCGAACTTACACCTGCATTTCCCTGCTGCATAATATTTCCTTAAATTTTATTTGAGGAACGATAGTTTAAGGAAATTATATCACCAATTGTGTAAATAAGTTAAATTTATGATGATTTTTGTGAAAATGCGGTAAAAGATTTATGATGGGTATAGGAGAAAGCTCCTATGTAAAAAAGTCTTTGTAAACTTTATCAAGATATCTTTTGGCTCTGTCGGCTTTTTTTATATGTTCATCAAAAATCTCTTTTGTTGATGGATATTTTTCGCTGTATTCTCTGTAAAGTTCACATTTCATATCTATGTGGTCTTTAAATATTTCAACTACTCTTTTCATATCATCAGGGTCTTTTATCCACTGCATAAACTTTCTAAACATCCTCTCTCTTACATCAAGAGCAAAAGACTCATCAAGAAGTGTAGCCATATTTTTTAAATCCCATCTTGAGAAATATATGCCGCTTTTAACAGGAGGCATAATCTCATGATATATCGCTTTTAGGTAGTCTGGATAATCTTCAAAGCTATCTTCATCCTCTACACATCCCGTATCGCAGCTTTGTTGCATCATTTGCTGCATCTGGGCAAGTTCTCTTCTGAATTCCTGTATATCTTCCGGTTTCATTGGCTATCCTTTTATAAGTTCAAAAATTTTTTTTGCAAGTTCATCTTTTGATGAAGTGTCATTTGTATCTAGAAGCAAACCTTTTAGTTTGCCATCTTCAACAAATACAAAATCACATCTTCCGTAAACATCGACTATCTCATCTTTTTCATCCAAAAGTTCAAGCACTTCTTGTTGATACTCTTCAGATATGTAAGAGCCGTTGACTTTTGATTTTTTCATATTTGCAACTGTATAGTAAAAATCATCTTCTCGTATATTCATGGGTATCATCATGGCATCAACACTATTGCTTTTTATAAGTTTGTTTACTTTTGCAAAAAGGTTGTTTTTCATAGCTTCAACTGCTATAAGTCCGTAAAGTTTTGTATCAACCTTTATAGTATCATCCGGATTTAGTGTATCTAATCCTACTCCCACGCTCTTCCTTTTTATTTATTTTAACACGGCTAAGAAAATAAATTTCTTAGCCTACGATAACTCTATGTTCTCTTCAGCAGAGGGCTCGCGGCGCCATTGCGCCTTTTGGGCTTGAAGCTATCTTTTCTCAACGCTCAATCCTCAACCCTTAACCCTCAAATCTAATTTCCGTTTTCAGTTATCCGTTATCCGTTTTCCGCACGGAGAGCTCGTAGCGCCATTGCGCCTTTTGGACTTGAAGCCATCTTAGATAAACCCAAAAACGAGACTAAAGTCTCTACTCCTAAAATCTTAATCCTCAATCCACAACCCTAAACCTCAAACCTAAAAAGTAACATCTTTTTTTTCTATACCCCAAAGGCTGAGTGCTTCTTCCTCTTCTATCTTGCATCTGTTACAGAGGTTCTCACCACCTGTGTAAGTAAAAAAGTTTCCACACTCATCACACCTTCTTATGTCAAATCTTGCAAGTGTTTCTATCTTTGGATCAAAAAAGTTGCCAAGATTAAATGTTTTTCTCAGTGTCAAAGAGTTTGGTTCACACACATCATGACAACTGTGACATTTTACACATGCAAGAGGATTAAAGTTTATAAAACTTCCCTTAGAGTCTGAAAACAAAGCACCGGTAGGGCATATCCTGTAACACATCTGACATGCCGTGCATGTTGTTTCATCAAGTTTTTTTTGCGAAGTAAAAGATATGTCATCTATCGATATCTTATGAAACACTTCAGGAACTTTTGCTTTTTTCATAGCCATTAGAAGAAGACTTCTTTTTTGAGGTATCTGTTTTTGTTTTATTTTTGCTATGTCTTCATTTGAGGCGGTATGCGTTTTTTCAGTATTGTCGCCTGCTTCAACTTCCGCTTCAAACTCTTTTTTTATTTTTACCGCTTTTTTAAGACCCTCTTTTGAAAGAAGTTCTCTTCTGCTTAGACTTTTTTCATTTTTGTTTTTGTCATAGTTTAGCTCTTTAATGCTGACTTTGCATTCTTGTTCTAAAGCTTCAAGAAGGAAGTTTACTTCATCTGCTCTTTGTTTTATAATCTCAAGATTCGTATCTGCTATATGGCAGTTGGCACACGGTGCGATATCAAGAGAGATGTTTTTTTGAGTTATCAAAACTACGCTCAAAAGTTCTTCAGCACTAAGAGCGGCAATACATGGAAAATCTTCATCATTGCAACTAAATATCTCTTCATCTTCTTCTAAAAATTTAAATATGTAGTTTATAAAATTAAAGTTTGAAATCTCAAATGATGAAGTAGGACAGACAGCATTGCATCCTCCACACC
>WFOM01000155.1 GCA_015488075.1 Helicobacteraceae bacterium
CTATATATTTATAATCAAATCCCTTGAAAACTTCAGGCTCTTTTTGCTTTTCATCTTTGAAAAACTCTATAACTTCATCAAGTTTTTCAAATCCGTAAAAACTTACATTTGGAATATTCGCAAGCTTTGAGAGAGAAGATTTTGGAACTATTGCTTTTTTTATCTTGTTTTGGTGCACAAGCGAAAGTATAAGAGGATATACAAGGTTTGTGTCTTTTATGCTCCCGTCCAACCCCAGTTCACCAAAAACAAACCACTCGTCAAACTTTTTGTCTGTGTTGTTTAGAGCTATCAAAAGTGCTATGGATGTGTCGAAATGACTGCCATTTTTGAAAATGTCGGATGGGGCAAGATTGATGGTGATTTTCTTTGGAGGAAATACAAATCCGTTTGAAATAAGAGCCGCTTTTATACGGTCTTTTGACTCTGAAATCGATGTTGAGGGGATACCGACTATACTAAAGCTTGGCAATCCTTTGGTTATGGTTGCCTCTACATCCACAACTTTTGCATCAAAGCCGTCTAGTGTTGCACATTTTAATGTTTTCATGCAACTTTTTGCTGAGATTTTTTTTGTTTTCTCTCTCTTTGAAACTTTTTATACTCTTTTTCAAACTTTTTTCTTCTTGCATAAGAGAGTTTGTCTATAAACAAAATACCGTCAAGATGATCCATCTCATGCTGTATCGCTATAGCCAAAAGACCGTCTGCTTCCATCTCTTTTGTATTGCCGTGTCTGTCTTGGTAGTTTATCTTTATTTTTTCAAATCTTTTTACATCCTCATAAAATGTCGGAACACTAAGGCAACCCTCCTGATAATACACTTCACCCTCTTTTTCAATGATAACCGGATTTATAATCTCTATCAAATCCTCTTTGTTTTGTTCATCATTTTCGTTTGGCAGATTTATAATAAGTGCTCTTACAGGTTTTGCAACCTGTATGGCAGCAAGACCTATACCTTTTTGGTCTATCATGGTCTCATACATATCATCCAAAAGAGTATGCAGTGTTTCATCAAATGTTGTTACCTCTTTTGACTTTTCTCTTAGTCTTTTATCTGGATATTCTACAATGTTTAAAACCATTTTATTCTCCGGCTGTCCTGACAAAATAATCTTCACTGCTTTTATATGCTTCTTCTAAAGCATTGACGGCATATACTATAATCTCTTCTGCAGAGCTGTTTGTGTTTATATCGGTTATACCTATAGATATTTTGAGCTGAATCTCTTTGTCTGCTATAAAAAAGTTGCTGTTTGAAACCAAATCCAAAAGCCTTTTTGCAGCTCTTTTTGCATCTTCTATATCTGTATGCTTTAACAAAAGTGCAAATATGCCGTTACCATAATGTGCTATCGTATCGCTTCTTCTTGATGTTTTTAAAAGAAGTCTTGCTATGGTTCTTGTCATCAGGGTTATTATTTTTTCATTTTGTATAGATTTTTTCAAATCTTTTGACAACTCAAGCATCAAAAGTGAGCTTTTGTGTTTATACTGTTTTATAAGATCTATCTCTTTTGATATTTTGGCTATAAGGTATCTTTTGTTGTATATGCCGTATTTGTTGTCAAAGATGGTTTCACCTTCAACTTTCTTTATAATATTTGCGGTTTCGTTGTAAACTGTTTTGATAGATTTGGTCTGTTTTTCAAGTATGGTGTTTAGTTTGTTTATATCTTTGTCAAGAGATTCTATTATGGATGTTGCATTTTTTATAGATTTGTCTTTTTTGATATCTTCTTTTCTTTTTTCAAGAATTTTTATCATAAGATTGATGTTTTTATAAAGGTTTGCTGTTACATTTAGGATGTTTTTTACAGAGTTAAATCCGTCTTTTAGTGTTCTCTCTAAAGTCAGAGCTTTTTCTGAATCATCACTCTCTTCAAGCTCAAGTATAGATTGTATCTGCTTTTTAAACTCTTCATCTTTGTCGTCAAGTTCTCTGTCAAAATACAAAGCATAGTTGTTTGGTGTAGGAGGGATGGAATCAGCTATAAGAGCGGAAAGAACCTCTTTTGAAAACAATTCTATACTGCTTATGGCATCGTTGAGTTTAACAAGCTTGTCTTCGCTTTTCGTGTCTGATTCCATAAATCTTCGTCTTTTAGCCATAGTCTGCCTATATTTTGTTTTTGGTCAAAACCTCATCTATCATACCGTATTCTACTGCTTCTTTAGCACTCATAAAGTTATCTCTGTCGGTATCTTGTTCTATCTTTTTTATATCCTGACCTGTATTTTTGGCAAGTATCTCGTTTAATTCCTGTTTCATTCTGAGAATCTCTTTTGCCTGTATCGCTATATCTGTTGCCTGTCCCTGGGCACCGCCCAAAGGCTGATGGATCATTATCCTTGCATGCTCAAGAGCATATCTTTTCCCTTTTGCACCGCTGCTTAGCAAAAAAGCACCCATAGATGCAGCCTGCCCTATACATATGGTTGCAACATCCGGTTTTATATAGTTCATGGTGTCATAGATAGCCATACCCGAAGTTACAACACCTCCCGGAGAGTTTATATAAAAATATATATCTTTGCTTGGGTCTTCAGCTTCCAAAAACAGCAGCTGTGCCACTATCGTTGAAGCCACGGCATCATTTACCTCTCCGCTTAGCATTACTATCCTGTCTTTTAAGAGTCTGGAGTATATGTCGTAACTTCTCTCACCCCTTCCTGTTTTTTCTATAACATAAGGTATATAGCTCATATTATGCTTCTTTCATTTTAGAATCTAAAAGAGATTTTAAAACTTTGTCTTCAGTTATAGCCATCTGGATAGCAGGAAGATATCCGTTTTCCTGATAAGTTTTATAGAGCTTTGAAGGATCCTGCCCACTTTGAAGTGCTTCCATATATATGGTGCTCATCATCTCCTGTTCGCCTACACTTATACCTTCAGATTTTGCAAGAGCATCTATGATAAATGTGGCTTTTACCGATTTTACCGCATCATCTCTGAATTTTTCTCTGAATTCTTTTAGTTTCTCTTGATTTTCTCTTAACTCCTGAAGTTCCTCATCACTTAACTCTCTTGCTTTTTGGTTGACAAGCATATCAATTTCTTGTTCAACAAGAAACTCAGGCAGATCAAACTCGTATTTTTCAACAAGTTTTTCTAGAAGTTCAGGTTTTTTCTCTTCATTGTATAGTTTTGCAAGCTTTTCACCTGCTAACTGCTCTTTTAGCTTCTCTTTGTATTTTTCAAGTGTCATCTCATCATCTGCAGTCATTTTCTTTGCAAACTCATCATTTATTTCAGGAATTTTTTCATCTTTTATAACATTAAGTTTGACTTTGAATTCGGTTTCTTTTCCTGCGAGGTCGGCATTACCGTAGTTTTCAGGGAAAGTTACTTTTATAGTTTTTTCTTCACCTTTTTCCATACCTGCTATCTGCTCTTCAAAGCCCGGTATAAAAGAACCGGAACCCAACTTCAGATCATACCCCTCAGCTTTTCCGCCGGCAAATGGTTCACCGTCCAAAAACCCTTCAAAGTCGATATTTACCATATCGCCGTCTTTTGCTTTTTTTCTTTTGTTATTTTCAACATACTCCGCATTTGCTTTTGCGATCTGCTCAAGTCTCTCTTCAACCTCTTCGTCACTTACTGTCGGTTTTTCAAACTCATCTACCAAATCTTTGTAGCCTTCAAGCTCTATCTGCGGTTTGGTGGCTACTTTTATCTCTACTTCTATATCTCCGCTTTCTTTTTTGTCATATTTTGTTACACTCGGCTCACCTATAAGATTTTCGCTTTCTATACTCAGTTCTTTAATCCCACTGTCAAGTGCTTCTCTAAGTGCTTCACCTTCTGCATCCTGAACAAGTTTTTCACCATACATCTGTTTTATGATTTTAACAGGCACTTTCCCTTTTCTAAAACCGGCTATATTGGCAGTTTTGCTTAGACTTTTTGCTATTTTCTCAACTTTTGACTCTATATCTTCTTTAACTACAACAGCCTCTATCTTGGCATTTGCACCGTCTATCTTAGTAACATTTAATTCCATTAACTTCCTTCTGTAATTTGAAATTATTTTTAGCAATAATACCTAATTTTTACATAAAGTTGGTTTAAAGTGAAGTATTAAAAACCAAATTACCGCAAAATCTATGGCAACATCGGCAAAATTAAACACGGCAAAATCAAATCCGCAGTGCCAGTAAACCATATCTACAACACCTTCATGAACAAATCTGTCATATATGTTTGACAAAGCAGCACCGGTTAAAATTCCGCCCGGGATTGAAAGGCAGATATTTTTTTTGTATAAAAAATATAAAAGCAGTGCACCCACTAGTATAAGCTGTATATATTTCAGATACTCTTTTAAAAATGCAAACATTGAAAATGCCACACCTTTGTTAAAAACAAGTATCAAATCTATACACTCGCTATAAAACCTGTATCCGTCTAAAAACAGTTGTTTTATATTTTGGTCAATTATAAAAATTCCTACGGCACTAAAGGCAAAAATTATATAAAATCTCAGATTATCCATTTAGTTCTTTTTTAAAAAAGTCTTCCAGAATTTTTAGGTATTTTGTTATAAGTTTTTGCTCTTTTGCCTCAAGTAAAACTCTTAGTTTGTTTTCTGTCCCGGAGTATCTTATAAGGTGTCTTATGCCGTTTTGCTCAAGTTCATGTATAATCTCTGCCAGTCCCGATATGGTCTCAAGCGGTTTTTTCTCTTTTACTTTTATATTTAAAAGCTCCTGAGGATAAAGTTTAAAAGGTCTTAGCAGTTTTGATGTTTTTTTGCCCTCTTTTACCATGTAAGCCAAAACCATCAAAGCTGAAGCCAGCCCGTCACCTGTTTTTGCAAAATCTCTGTTTATGATGTGTCCGCTTTGCTCACCGCCGAAATTCAGACAGTTGTTTTTTATCTCTTCAAGCACATACTTATCACCTACACTGCACCTGTAAAGCTTAAGACCAAAAGAATCAAGAAAATCTTCCAAACCTTTGTTACTCATCACGGTTGCGACTATACCGTCACCTTTTAGCTGATTTGATTCTTTTAGGTATTTTGCCAGTGCACCTATTAGCTGATCACCGTCAATTACTTCACCCTCTTCATCCACTATAACCACTCTGTCTGCATCACCGTCAAGCGCTATGCCGAGATCTGCTCTGTATTGTTTGACTGTTTTGCACAGTTCGTTTGTATGCAAGGCCCCTGAATTTTCATTTATGTTAAACCCGTCAGGCTTGTCGTTTATCACTATAACCTCTGCTCCAAGCTCTTCCAAAACCGTCGGTGCAACTTTGTATGCCGCACCGTTTGCAGGGTCAAGAACGATTCTGATATCGTTTAATGAAAGCTCTTTTGGAAATGAGTATTTAAGATGTGCTATATATCTTCCTATAACATCATCTATCCTTTTTGCCTTACCTATATTTTTGTCTGTTGCAAACAAGTCTTTTATAAGCTCTTTGTTGTAGTAGATTTTTTCTATCTCCTCTTCAATCTCCGGAGAGAGTTTGTCACCTTTTGAGTCAAAAAATTTTATACCGTTGTCTTCATAGGAGTTATGCGAAGCACTTATCATGATACCTGCATCACATCTCATATCTTCAGTTAAAAATGCAACTGCTGGTGTGGGCATCGGACCTATTTGTATAACATCATACCCTATGGCGGTAAGTCCTGCAACTATGGCATTTTCTATCATATAACCGCTTCTTCTTGTATCTTTTCCTATAAGTATCTTGTTTGTTTTTGAATGGTTTTTAAAATATATTGCCGCAGCCATTGCAACATCCATGGCAAGATTTGCACTTAAAAACTCTCCAGCTTTTCCTCTTACTCCGTCAGTCCCAAACAATTTCATCTAATCCACCTCTACAATTGTTTCAAATGTTTTTACAACTTTTCCTCTAAAAGTTATGGTTCTTTCATTTACTCCAAGAAAAAGCTCTTCATTGCTTTTTGGAAAAACTTTTATGTTTTCTTTTAGTTTTCCTTCCATATATCCTCTGTAAAAACATGCCGCCATCCCTGTTCCGCATGCCAAAGTCTCATCCTCAACACCTCTTTCGTATGTTCTTACTTTCAAACTGCCGTCATCATCTATATATGCTATATTTACATTTGCATTTTCTTTCTCTCTTAATTCTCTTGCACTGTTTAAATCAAAACTGCTTATATCTTCAGTAAAAGCTACCATATGAGGAACACCGGTATCTATCTTCCACCAGTCTTTATCCTCAAACTTTACATCTTTTTTTAAAATTTTAGGAGGTGTCAGTTCTGTTAACACCATATCTTTTTCAACTTCTGCTTTTATCTCACCGGCAAGTGTCAAAAAGCTCATCTTTGAAGGTGAAAGCTCATTGCTAAAGGCAAAATGTGCTGCAGCTCTGCTTCCGTTACCACACATCTCCGCTAGGCTTCCATCGCTGTTATAAAACTGCCACTCAAAATCAAAATTATTATGAGGAAGGATTACTATTAGCCCATCTGCACCTATGCCGTTTTGTCTGTGGCAGAGTTTTTTTGCGAGTTCACTTCTGTCTTTTTTTAAAAATGATGAAAATATTACAAAATCATTCCCACTTGCACTGTATTTTGCTATATACATCCAGAACCTTTTAAAAATTGTTAGAAATTATAACAAGATTTTGTCTAATATTTCAGTTTTATAGTTATCTATTACCTTTTTTTGTAAATGCTTTAATC
>WFOM01000156.1 GCA_015488075.1 Helicobacteraceae bacterium
ATTCAATATCGTTTACAGTTTTTTTAATAATCTCACCATTATTAGCCAAACTGTAAAAAATCTCCAAACTATCATCACTGAAAAGGTGTTTTATATCTTCAAGTGTCAGTGGTCTTTTATCTAAAGTATTTAGTATCTCATTTTCACTAAAATCAAATTTTTTAACCTCTTTTTCTTTTCTTGAGGCTATAAATATAGGTAAATCATTATCAAAATAGTTTGAAAGCTCATAAATTTCATGATAACTTAAACTCTCAACCGCATAAGCTGGAGGTCTATCGATACTGCTTAAATCAACCCTTGTTAAATTTTTAAACTCTTTTAAAACTTTATTTAATTTTTTAACCTCATCTATACTATCATTTAACCCTTTTACAAACAAAACTTCAACATACAACTCACTGCTGTATATGTAAGAAAACTCTACCATTTTCTCTATAAGTTCATCTGTGTTTATATCTTTAACGGGTCTGTCAATCTTTTTAAAAATTTCAGGTGTTACGGCATCAAAAGAAAGTTTTACCTTGTCAAGTTTCAGTAGCGAATAAAAAACCTGCTCATCCAAAAGTCCGGTAGCATTTGTAAGTATAAGTGTTTTTGTATCTTTTTTGATCTTGTTTATCTCATCTATCAGTTCATCCAAATATGGATAAAGTGTAGGCTCACCATTTGCAGTTATAGTTAAAACATCAATATCACTCGTTAGATGTTTTTTAACCTCATCTATAATCTCATCTACACTTACAACATCATCATATTTGTTTTGTGGATGTTTCGGTTCAAGTTCGCAATAAAGGCAGTCAAAGTTGCATTGCTTTTTATTTGGAGAGAGGTCAATTCCTAGTGAAGTCCCAAACCTTCTTGAGATTACGGGACCAAAGATTATACTGTTCACTTTTTACTAACTCTTTTGCACTCGTTTATAAAATGTTTTGCATTATCTACCGGCACATCTGGAAGTATACCATGCCCAAGATTAAATATATGGTTTTTACCCTGCATTATGCTTTGTATCTTCTCAACCGCTTCTGTTGTTGCCTCTTTTGAGTAGAGTCTTGTTGGCTCCATATTTCCTTGAAGCACATATCTATCACCAAGTTTTTCTTTGGCAAGCTCTATAGGTGTTGACCAATCAACCCCAAATACATCAAAATTACCGTAAACCTTATCTAAAAATCCAGCTACCCCTTTTGGAAAAAGTATAACGGCGATGTGAGGGTATTTTTCTTTTAGATACTCGGCAATCTCAACCATATACTGCCATGAGAACTCATCATATTTGTCTGGTTCTATGGCACTTGCCCAGCTGTCAAAGATTTGAACTACATCTACACCCGATTTTATCTGGTTTTCAAGATACAGTTTTGTAACCTCTTTTACTTTTTTAAGTATATCATGAAGAAGTTCGGGATTTTGATACATCATCTTTTTTGATATAGCATAAGTTTTGCTACCTTGACCTTCTATCATGTATGTAGCAACGGTCCAAGGAGCTCCACAAAAGCCAATTAGTGCTTTATCTTCACTAAGTCTTTCTTTTATAATTTTAATCGTATCATAAACATAAGTTAACTTATCTGCGGCATCACTACCACATAAAAGTTTATCTAACTCCTCTTTACTTCTTACAGGGTTTTCAAATACAGGCCCCTCACCTTTTACAAAATCAAGCCTCATCCCCATCTCATTTGGAACAACAAGTATATCGCTAAATAAAATTGCCGCATCAACACCTACTATATCAACAGGTTGAAGTGTAACTTCAGCTGCAAGCTCTGGGTTATGACAAAGGTTTAAAAAACTACCTGCTTTTTTTCTTACTTCCATATACTCAGGTAAATACCTGCCGGCTTGTCTCATCATCCAAACAGGAGTATATGGTGTTTCTTTTTTAAAACATGCATCAACAAATATTTTTCCCATCTTAATGTCCAACCTTACTTAAAAAATATAGCCCTACAGATACCGCAGTGATTGAGAGGGCAAGGTAAAGTAGCTCTAACGGTTCCTTAAACTCCGCAAGTCCAACTTTTTTAAAAAAACTAACAACTAAAACCATCACTATAACTTTTGATATTTTATCTTTTAGTTGATCAAGTGAATGGATCGAGAGTATCTTGTTTTCTCTCTCTTCATCCTCTTTTGCTACATCTATATCAGATATAAAAAGCTCATACAAACCAAAACTAAACAAAAGCATAACTACACCTATAAGATATAGATCAACCGCACCTATAATATCACCAACAACCATCTCATGAAAATTCTCTGGATGATGATGGTTTACATAAACACCATAAACCTCTTTTACTACATCATATACATCAAAACTTGCAACTACAAATAAAGATATAGCCCCAACCAGCCCAAAGATTACCGCTAGTAAAACTACAAATCTACTACTCCATAGAGTTACTTCAAATCCTTGCTCTATTTTATTCATTTTCTTCTCTTAACTCTATCCATTTTTGTGCGATCCTAACCGCATTTGTAGCTGCACCGACTCTTAAGTTATCTGCAACAACAAACATATGAAGTATAGTTTTATCAAATATATCCTCTCTTATCCTTCCAACAAATGTTTCATCTTTGCCTGTTGCTTTAAAAGGCATAGGATAAACACTGTTTTGTGGGTCATCTTCTATGATTATGTTTGGAGCTTTTCTTAAAACCTCTCTTGCTTCATCGGCACTAACCTCTTTTGAGAATCTAACCGTTACATCTTCACTATGACCCCTAAGCACAGGAACTCTAACACAAGTTGCACTAAGAGGGATTTTTTTATGCATAATTTTTGAGGTCTCATTTACCATTTTTAGTTCTTCTTTTGTGTATCCGTTATCCATAAACTTATCTATCTGAGGTATAAGATTTAGTGCTATCTGATGAGGAAATGCTCTTTTTTCACTATCTTCAAGCTTAAAAGCAAAAAATGCCTGCATTTGATTAACAAGCTCATCCATAGCACTTTTACCTGCACCGCTTGTTGCCTGATAAGTTGCCACATCAACTCTTTGTATATCAAAAGCATCATCAAGAGGTTTTAAAGCTTGCACCATCTGAATAGTTGAGCAGTTTGGATTTGCGATGATACCGGTTTTCTCCCACAAAGCTATATCTTCCGGATTTACCTCAGGAACAACCAAAGGCACATCATCATCCATCCTGAAGTGGCTTGTGTTGTCTATCACTACCGCTCCTGCTTCAACCGCATACGGAGCAAATTTTGCACTTACACTTCCACCCGCACTAAAAAGAGCGATATCTACTTCATTTTCTTTAAAACTGTTTTCTGTAAGTTCCTGTATTTTTATCTCACTGCCTTTATACTCTACAGTTTTTCCGGCACTTCTTGCACTTGCCAAAGGAACAAGCCTGTTTACGGGAAAACCGACCTCTTCCAAAATCTCTATCATCTCAGTTCCTACAGCACCATTTGCACCTACAACAGCAACATTGTATCTTTTCATATCCTGCCTCAAAAAATTTTTTAAAATTTTAGCCAAAAATAGTTAAAGTTATAC
>WFOM01000157.1 GCA_015488075.1 Helicobacteraceae bacterium
AAGATGCAGAGGAAAAAGGTCTTCTTTGGTCTATACACCTAAAAGCAACTATGATGAAAGTTTCAGACCCTATAATGTTTGGTCATGCTGTGAGTGTTTTCTTTGAAGATGTATTTAACAAATATGCAGACGAATTTGAAAAACTTGGTGTAAATCCGGACCTTGGTATAGGTGACCTGCTTAAAAAACTTGAAAAATCAGATAAAAAAGAAGAGATAGAATCTGCCATAAAAGAGGTTATACTTTCTGGTAAACCAAATATAGCTATGGTTGACAGTGACAACCTTGTAACAAACCTTCACTTCTCAAATGATATCATCATCGATGCTTCTATGCCACCTGTTATAAGAGAAGGCGGTAAAATGTGGAACAAAGAAGGTGAGCTTCAAGAGTGTGTTGCAGTTATTCCGGACAGAAGCTATGCCTTGATGTATGATGAGATTTTAGAGGACTGCAAAACAAACGGTCAGTTTGATGTTACAACTATGGGGCATGTTTCAAATGTCGGTTTGATGGCAAAAAAAGCTGAAGAATACGGAAGCCACCCATACACTTTCAGAGTAGCAGAAGACGGTGTTGTAGAAGTAAAAGACAGTGACGGCAATGTTGTGATGAGTCACAAAGTTAAAAAAGGTGATATTTACAGAGCTTACAGAGCAAAAGATATTGCTATAAAAGACTGGGTAAGACTGGCTCATGAAAGAGGAAAGCTAACAGGTGATCCTATAGTTTTCTGGCTTGATTCAAACAGAGCTCACGATGCAAATATTATAAAAAAAGTTCTTGAATACCTGCCTGAGCATCTTGAAAAAGAGCCAATCGAATACCATATAATGGCTCCTAGACTTGCTATGAGATTCACATTAAAAAGAAGCAGAGCAGGATTAAATACAATCTCTGTAACAGGAAATGTTCTAAGAGATTATTTGACTGACCTTTTCCCTATTTTGGAACTTGGAACAAGTGCTAAAATGATGTCTATAGTTCCACTTCTTGCAGGTGGAGGTTTGTTTGAAACAGGTGCAGGCGGTTCAGCTCCAAAACATGTTGAACAGTTTTTAAAAGAAAGCCACTTAAGATGGGACAGCCTTGGAGAATTCCTCGCACTTGCTGAGAGTCTTAGAATGATATATAACAAAACAGGTGATGAAAAAGTAAAAGCCGTATGTGAAGCTTTGGACAAAGCAAATGAAGCTTACCTTGACAACAACAAAGCACCTGGAAGAAAAGCAGGAGAGCCTGACAACAAAGCAAGCCACTTCTATCTTGCTATGTATTGGGCTGAGGCTCTTGGCAAAAACGATCCAAAATTTGCAGAAGTTGCCAAAAAACTGAAAGAAAATGAAGAGACTATAATGAATGAGCTTTTGGCAGTTGAAGGTAAACCTGCAGATATCGGAGGTTACTATCATCCTGATGATGCAAAAGCTGAAGCTGCTATGAGACCAAGTTCTACATTAAATGATATTATAGATAGTATATAATCTACACACCGCCACAAATTTTGTGGTGGTTTTATTTGTTTTTATTTATATTTTGATAAAAAAGAGTTATAATAATTCAAAAATTGCCATGGTGTAAAGTATATACTTAATCGTTTTGTTATCTTAACAAAATTTTTAAGTATATACACCATGAGATTTTTCACAGGAGTGTATATTGAATCAAAAAGGAAAAAGAGTAGGGATTGTCGGAGCAGGAAATGTCGGTGCTACTGTTGCATATTCTCTTGCTATGCAGGGAAGTTGTCATGAGATAATATTAAGAGACAACAAAGTTGATGTTGCAAAAGGAAAAGCACTTGATATGTCTCAGGCTGCAGCAGCTATAAGAAGCCATACGGTTGTAACCGTTGCTGAGGATATGAGCGAGCTAACTGACTGCGATGTTGTAGTTGTAACTGCAGGAAGTCCTAGACTTCCGGGTATGAGCAGAGATGACTTGCTTATGACAAATGCCAAAATAACAAAAGAAGTGGCAAAAGGTATAGCGAAGTATTCTCCAAATGCCATCATTATAATGGTTTCAAATCCTCTTGATGCCATGACATATGTCGCTATGAAAGAAAGCGGTTTTGACAGAAGCAGAGTTATAGGTATGGCAGGGATACTTGACAGTTCAAGGATGGCAAGTTTCATACAGGAAAAACTGGGTTACGGCGGAGGACAGATAAGAGCTTCGGTTATGGGCGGACACGGTGATGATATGGTGCCGCTTCCAAGATACTCAACTGTTGCCGGTGTTCCTTTAAGCGATTTGCTAAGTCCGGAAGAGATAGATGAAGTGGTTGAGAGAACAAGACACGGTGGAGCGGAGATAGTAAGCTATCTTAAAACAGGCTCGGCTTACTATGCACCTGCAAAATCAACAGCTATAATGGTAGATGCGATTTTAAAAGATACAAAACAGATACACCCTTGTGCAGTTTATCTTGACGGTGAATACGGTTACAGAGATGTTGTAAGCGGTGTTCCTGTTATGCTTGGTGCAAACGGTGCTGAAAAAATTATAGAAGTTACTCTAAATGAAAAAGAACAGGCAATGTTTAAAAAATCCTGTGATTCAGTTTACAAACTGATAAAAACACTTAATGAAAACAACTTTTTTGGAGAGTAAAATGGATTACAGAATAGAAAAAGACACAATGGGAGAGATGAAAGTCCCAAAAGATTCATACTGGGCTGCTCAGACACAAAGATCTGTTGAAAATTTCAAAATCGGCGAAGAAAAAATGCCAAAAGAGATTATAAGAGCTTTTGCCTATCTTAAAAAATCTGTTGCAATTGTAAACAATGAACTCGGAAAACTTGACGATGAAAAAGCCAAAGCTATATCTCAGGCTGCTGATGAGATTATAGAAGGAAAGCTTGACGGAAACTTCCCTCTTGTTGTTTGGCAGACAGGAAGCGGAACACAGTCAAATATGAATGTAAATGAGGTTATAGCAAACAGAGCTACTGAGATTTTGGGTGGAGATTTTACAAAAGAAAAACTTGTTCATCCAAACGATGATGTAAACAAATCACAAAGCTCAAATGATACATATCCTACAGCTCTTCATGTTGCATCTGTTATAGCTGTTGAAGAAAATCTTATACCTGCCATAGAAAAACTGGAAAAAACTTTAGATGAAAAATCAAAAGAGTATAATGATATAGTAAAAATTGGTAGAACACACCTTCAAGATGCAACTCCGCTAACTCTTGGACAAGAGATAAGCGGATGGGTAGAGATGCTAAAAAAATCAAAAAAGATGATACAAGACTCACTTGAAGCCGTTAGAGAACTTGCAATAGGCGGAACAGCAGTCGGAACAGGTTTGAATGCACATCCGGAACTTGGTGAGAGAGTTGCTAAAAAAATTTCAGAACTTACAGGACATAAATTTGTTTCTGCTCCAAACAAATTTCATGCACTTACAAGCCATGATGCTTTGGTGTTTGCCCACGGAGCACTTACTGCACTGGCTTCAGATATGATGAAGATAGCAAATGATGTCAGATGGCTTGCATCAGGTCCTAGATGTGGTATAGGTGAGATTGAAATACCTGCAAATGAGCCTGGTAGCTCTATAATGCCGGGTAAAGTTAATCCTACTCAAAGTGAAGCTGTTACCATGGTTGCATGTCAGGTGATGGGTAATAACACTACCATTTCAGTTGCAGCAAGTCAGGGTAACTTTGAGTTAAATGTATTTAAACCGGTAATAGCTTATAACTTTTTGCAGTCAACAAAACTTTTGGCTGATTCTATAGTTTCGTTTAATGACAAAGCGGCAGTAGGTATAAAACCTATAAAAGAAAAAATAGACTACTACCTACACAACTCTTTGATGCTTGTAACGGCATTAAATCCTTATATAGGTTATGAAAATGCTGCAAAAATAGCAAAAGCTGCTCATGCAAACGGAACAACACTTAAAGAAGAAGCTGTAAAACTCGGTCTTTTGAGTGAAGAAGAGTTTGACAAATATGTTGTGCCGGAAAATATGACAGGCCCTAAAGCTTAAATTTAAAAGGAGAAGAGTGTATGAATATTCATGAATATCAGGCTAAACAGATTTTTAAGGATTATGGTGTTCCGACACCTAGAGGTATAGTTGCTAACACACCTGATGAAGCTGTAAAAGCGGCTGAAACACTCGGTGGAGATTTGTGGGTTGTAAAAGCACAGATCCATGCAGGTGGAAGAGGTTTGGGCGGTGGTGTAAAACTTGCCAAATCTCTTGATGAAGTTAGAAAACTTGCAGGTGAGATAATAGGTATGACACTTGTTACTCACCAAACAGGACCTGAAGGAAAACTTGTCCAAAAAGTTTATATAGAAGAGGGTGCAGATATAAAAGATGAATTTTATCTTGGTGTTGTTTTGGACAGAGCCAAAGAGATGCCGGTTATCATGGCTTCAACCGAAGGTGGTATGGAGATAGAAAAAGTAGCGGCTGAAACACCGGAAAAAATAGTAAAAGTAGCTGTTGATCCTACTATAGGCTTTCAAGGATTTCACGGAAGAGAGCTTGTTTTTGGTTTAGGTATAACCGACAAGGAAGAGCAAAAGAAATTTATAAGCTTTGCAAGCAAACTTTTTAAAATATATATGGACAAAGATGTTGAACTTATAGAGATAAACCCACTTATAAGAACAGGAAGCGGAGATTTTCTGGCACTCGATGCCAAAATGGGATTTGATGACTCGGCACTGTTTAGACATCCTGACATAGAAGATATGAGAGATATAAGTGAAGAAGATCCAGATGAGAGAGAAGCTGGTCAATACGGTCTTAGCTATGTAAGTCTTGATGGTGAGATAGGTTGTATGGTAAACGGTGCAGGTTTAGCCATGGGAACTATGGACACCATTAACTATGTCGGCGGAACTCCTGCAAACTTTTTGGATGTCGGAGGAAAAGCTACAGCTGAGACTGTTGCAAAAGGTTTTGAAATAATACTTAAAAATCCAAAAGTTAAAGCTATATTTGTCAATATATTTGGTGGTATTGTTAGATGTGACAGGATTGCCAACGGTATACTTGAAGCTACAAAGATAGCAGATGTTAAAGTTCCTGTTGTTGTTAGACTTGACGGAACAAATGCCGAAGAAGCCGCGGAGATACTTAAAAATGCGAATATAAAAAACATTATAAGTGCAACAGATTTGCTTGACGGTGCAAAAAAAGCTGTAGCAGCTGCTAAAGGAGAGTTGTAAGATGAGTATATTGGTTAACAAAGATACAAAAGTTATAGTTCAGGGATTTACCGGAAAAGAGGGAAGCTTTCATGCAGAGCAGTGTTTGGCTTACGGAACTCAGATAGTAGGTGGTGTAACTCCAAACAAAGGCGGACAGGAACATCTTGGAAAACCTGTGTTTAATACTGTAAAAGAAGCGGTTGATGCTACCGGTGCTACTGTTTCTATGATATTTGTTCCTCCTGCTTTTGTTGCTGATGCCGTTATGGAAGCAGCAGATGCGGGTATAGAACTTGCAGTTATCATCACAGAAGGTGCTCCTGTAAAAGATATGATGTATGCAAAAATGTATGCAACAAAAAAAGGTATGATGACAATAGGACCAAACTGTCCGGGAATCATCACTGCCGAAGAGTGCAAGATAGGTATAATGCCTGGAAATATATTTAAAAAAGGTGTTGTTGGACTTATATCAAAATCAGGAACACTTACATATGAAGCAAGTAACCAGGTTGTAAAAGAGGGGTATGGTATAACTACTGCGGTAGGTATAGGCGGGGACCCTATAATAGGCCTTAGCTACAAAC